>CAYSGX010000273.1:0-4591 GCA_964430605.1 uncultured Chitinophagaceae bacterium | reverse complement strand
ACCACTGGACGACCCCAAGACCTACGAGCTTTTTCAACGTGGCGAAACTATTGGCATATTCCAGTACGAATCGCCCGGAATGCAAAAGCACATGAAAGATTTAAAGCCCGACAAATTTGATGACTTAATAGCCATGAACGCTTTGTACCGCCCGGGGCCAATTGCCTATATACCCAACTATATCGCACGCAAACACGGGCATGAAGAAATTACTTACGACCTGCCCGCAATGGAAGATTTGCTGAAAGAAACTTATGGCGTAACGGTGTATCAGGAGCAGGTGATGTTGCTCTCGCAGAAGCTGGCAAACTTCACCAAGGGTAAAGCCGATGAGTTGCGCAAAGCAATGGGTAAAAAAATAAGAGCAAAACTCGATGAGCTAAAACCGCTTTTTATTTCGGGTTGTGCCACCAACGGGCACGATACTGCTAAAGCCGAAAAAGTTTGGAAAGACTGGGAAGCCTTTGCCGAATATGCTTTCAACAAATCACATTCTACCTGCTATGCGGTGGTAGCTTTTCATACCGCTTATTTGAAAGCCAATTATGGCGCTGAGTTTATGAGCGCTGTGCTTTCAAACAACATGAACGATATAAAGCAGGTTACTTTCTTTATGGAAGAATGCCGCAGAATGGGCTTGAAAGTTTTAGGCCCCGATGTGAATGAAAGTGAATATCGTTTTACGGTAAATACCAAAGGCGAAATACGTTTCGGCTTGGGCGCAATTAAAGGTGTAGGCGAAGGTGCGGTAGAAACCATTGTAAAAGAGAGAACCTCCAATAGTTCATTCCAGAATATTTTCGATTTCACCTCGCGTGTAGATTTACGTCAGGCAAACAAAAAAACCTTAGACGGCTTGGCTTTAGCCGGAGCTTTTGATGGGTTTAAAGACGTACATCGCGCCCAGTATTTTGCGGAAGAAAACGGCTCAACCCTTTTAGAAAAAGCCATTCGCTACGGAAACGCTGAACAGGAAAGCAAAAACTCTGCTCAGGTATCGCTGTTTGGTGAAGCCAGTAATGTAAATATTGCCTTACCTAAAATTCCGCAGGTAGAAGAATGGGGCTTAATGGAAAAACTCACCAAAGAAAAAGAAGTAGTAGGCATTTATCTTTCCGAACATCCATTAGATTCATTTAAGCTCACGATTAATTATTGTTGCAATTCCAGTTTGGCCGAATTGAAAGATTTAGAGAAACTGAAAGGTGCAAATGATATAAGAATAGCGGGTATGGTTACTGATTTTTCTCATAACACCACTAAAACCGGTAACCCTTATGGTACTTTAACTATAGAAGACTATACCGAATCGCAACGTTTCTTTTTGTTTAAAGACGATTATGTGAACTTCAGAAAGTTTTTTAACAAAGGCGATTTCTTATTTATTAAAGGAAGAGTGCAGGAACGCTGGAAAACTAAAGGCGATGAAAAACCCGCACAGACAGAATACAAAATCACTCACATGGATTTACTTTCTGAAACACTGGCAAAGCAAGTAAAATCGGTTACTTTAAAAATGGCAATACACAAAATAAACAAGCAAGCCATAGATATTCTGAAAAAAATTGCCGAGACCAACAGCGGCAGCTACGGGCTTAATGTTGAATTATATGATACTGCCGAAAGAAACAAAGTAGCATTAAAGTCTTTTAAATATAAAGTAGATTTAACCAAGGCTTTCTATGAAAAAGTAAATGAATTAACATTCGCGGAACTATCGTTAGATAGTAATTAATACAATAAGAGATGTTTGTTTATAGATAATAGACATACCCAAACAAAAAAGGCTTCCTGATTTTGGAAGCCTTTTATTTTATGTTTTCATTAAACTTATACCCTTGCATAAGCCAGTTTCGGAGCTGTTCTTTTAATATATTCAAAGCTGCCAAATAAGATACCGATAAAAACAAAATCGCCAATTAAAGTGTTGCGGTGAAAAGGAATAGCGGCCGCATAACAGGTAATTAAACCTTCTGCCGTTAATCCATAAAAACCACTTAACCACACTGCAAAATTTGAAACTAAAAAGAAGATAGAAGAAGCGATAAATCCGCCAACGATTATTCTGCTGAAACTAATATTTTGCTTTACCCAAAAACCCACCGTTACCGCCAAAGCAAACGCTATATAAACAAAAATCAAAGTATCGTGAAATCCTTGGTTAATACCCAAGCCTAAGCGGAATAAGCCTTCTAAAAGCAAGTCGCTGAAAAGCATTGCAGCCAAAGGCACTAATAAAGCCGTTTGCTTGTTGTTAAAATAAGTGCCGCCAAAAAGCGCCAAAGCGCCCACTGCAGTCATATTATCAGGATGAGGCAATATTCTTGTGATGGCAGCTAAAAAAACAATAAAGCATAATAACCAAAAGTTGTTTTGCGTTTTCATGTGGTATGAATTTGTTTCAGCAAAAGTAATACAGAAATAATAAACATAAATACCAACAGGTAATTAATTAAGTTTAAAAGCGCATAACATTGTTAATGGTCTTTTATATATTCACAGTCTTGTTTTTTAAAGCCCAACTAAGGTTTTACGTAACAAAGCATAAATACTAACAGTAATGCCGGAAATGATAAATGGAATATTGAATTATGGTGCTGTGTATCTCGGCAGCATGTTTAAATTTATCTTAGGCCCGGTATATGGCGCGGCCGCTGAACTCACTTTCTTTGAAACATTTATTTTTTCTTTTTTAGGCATGATGACCACAGTAACCATATTCACTTTCTTAGGCGACTCGTTAAGAGAAAAAATGGTAGCATTTTTCAGAAAAGATAAAAAATTGTTTACACCCAGAAATCGCAAACTGGTATCGATATGGAATAAATATGGTGTTATTGGGGTAGCATTTTTAACACCACTGTTTTTAAGCCCCATAGGTGGCGCCATTATAGCTAATTCATTTGGCGGCTCTAAAAAAAGAATATTAGGCTACATGGCTGCCAGCGCTTGCTTTTGGGGCATTACCTACACGGTAATTTTCGAGTTCTTCGGAAATGTTTTCTTTTAAACGCTGCTTATTGCTTAGTCCAAATTCATAAAACTTTCTTGGTTTTTAAAGCAAACAGGGCAATACCTATCCATATAATATTTACGACTGCCGAAGGATACGCGTGATGATAATAAGTATTGATAACAAGGCAGAAAGCTCCCGAAATATTTGCCGCCTGAAAATGCAATGAATCACCTGCAAGCTTCTTAACAGAGACCATAAAATAGGCATACAATACCAACACTGCCCCTAACCAGCCAATAGTGTCAATAATCATTTCATTCATGGCGCAAAGCTATTGCGAAAAAATGTTTGGTTGTTAAGGCAAATGTTTTTTTACGGTAGTGGCGCTTGCCTGTGCAGTAGGCAAAATTGTTAAGTCGCTAATATTTACATGAGCCGGGCGATTAGCCACCCAATAAATCGTTTCGGCAATATCTTGGGCAGATAAAGGTTCGTAGCCTTTATACACCGCTTCGGCTCTTGTTTCATCGCCTTTGAAACGTACCAGCGAAAATTCGGTGGCTACCAAGCCCGGATTGATATTACTAATTCTTATTCCGTAGGGATTCAAATCTAACAACATGCCTTTACCCAACGCATCTACGGCAAACTTAGAGGCATTATATACATTGCCATTGGCATATACTTCTTTGCCCGCAATAGAGCCTATATTGATAATATGCCCGTTTTGCACATCAACCATACAAGGCACTATGGCACGGGTAATATAAAGCAAGCCTTTCACGTTGATATCAATCATACTGTCCCAATCATCAACATTGCCTTTATCAATGGGCGCCAGCCCGTGGGCGTTGCCCGCATTATTTATGAGTATATGTATTTGCTGAAAAGATTCGGGTAAGGAAGCAATGGCATTGGCTACCTCGGCTCTTTTACTAATGTCGAAACACAAAGTGTGCACTTCTGTAATGGTTGAAAGTTGTTCCTGAAGGGCTTGCAATCTATCGGCTCTTCTTCCGCAGACAACCAGTTTATAACCCTTCCCGGCAAACAATACAGCCGTTGCCTTTCCAATGCCCGAAGTGGCTCCTGTAATAAAAACTGTTTTCTTCATGCTGAAAAATTATAGAGCAAAGATAGAATGCGATAGGGGTTTATTCTTTACCTGAAAACTTTTTTGGGACGAGAGAATTAAAATGCAAATACTATAAACAAAACCTATTTTCTTTTATAAAATATTCCGCCTGAAAAAATAACACATCAAAATTTTACTCTTTCAAAAAAACTGCTACATTTATGATGCTTAATCAAAACAAGATTTAATATGCCTCAAAATTGTGCAGGCGGAACATTAGCCTCTTATGTTCCAAATTCCGGTAAGCCATGGAACGCCAACAGGGTTTCGCATTTATATAAAAGAATGGGGTTTGGCGCAACACATGCTGAAATACAAGCGGCATTGCAGCTAACCCCCGCTCAACTGGTTACTAACTTAATTAATGGTGCGAAAAATGCTCCGCTATTGCCACCTCCGGTATGGCATAATTACACCATTACTAACTATCCCGGCCCCAACCCTACCGAACAAAAAATTGAGCATTACAAAGAATTTTATTTCAGTTGGTTAAACGAAAT
>CAYSGX010000272.1:0-4616 GCA_964430605.1 uncultured Chitinophagaceae bacterium | reverse complement strand
GGATATATGTAGTAGAAAATCAAAAAGCCGTGAAAAGAAATATTCGCATCGGCAGGCAAAACCCTGAGTTCTATGAAGTAATGGAAGGGCTTGAAGCAGGCGAAAAGATTATTTCTTCAGCCTACAACGCATTTAATAATGCCGATGAATTATTAATTGAAACCAGCAATTAAATAAACTAAAAACAACCACCATGATAACCACAAAACATCTTAACAAAGTATTCAGAACAGAAGACATTGAAACCACTGCCCTGAACGATATTTCATTACAAATTCATGAAGGCGAATTTGCTGCCGTAATGGGGCCTTCCGGTTGCGGAAAATCTACTTTGCTCAATGTGCTGGGCTTGTTAGACAGCCCTTCATCGGGCGAATATTTTCTGCATAACAATAAAGTGTCTCATCTTAACGAGCAGCATAGAAGTCAGTTCAGGAAAGCCACCATCGGCTTTGTGTTTCAAAGTTTTAATCTCATAGAAGAACTGACTGTTTTTGAAAATATCGAGTTGCCGCTGATATACATGAATCTTTCTGTTTCAGAACGAAAGCAAAAAACAGAAGCCGCTATGGAGCGTATGAATATCAGCCACAGAAAAAATCATTATCCGCAACAACTGTCGGGCGGGCAGCAGCAACGGGTGGCTATAGCGCGCGCGGTAGTTCACCATCCTAAACTGATTCTTGCCGATGAGCCTACCGGTAACTTAGATTCTTTTCATGGTGAAGAAGTGATGAAACTCTTAAAAGAACTCAACCTCGCGGGCACTACCATTGTAATGGTTACCCATTCTGAACGTGATGCAGGCTATGCCAATAAAGTGATAAAGCTGTTAGACGGAAAAATTGCCAATTGATTTTTGCTGATATAACACTGCCTTTTTAAAACCATAAAAACCTGTTGCCATGCTGAAAAATTATCTGCTTGTTGCCTTGCGCAATCTCAAAAAAAACAAGATACTTTCTGTTATCAATATACTCGGGCTTTCTGTAGCTGTTGTATCAAGTATGCTGGTCTATATCTATGTTCAGGACGAATTGAGTTTCGATAGCCACCATCAAAATGCCGGTAATATTTATCGCCTGCAAGCCTTTTATAAGTTTGAAGATGTGGAAGATAAATTCGGCATTATTCCTTTTCCTGTAATTCCGGCAATGGTAAAAGATTATCCTGAAATCGAAGCAGGCACACGGCTGTTTATCTTACCACCGCAACAGGTTACTTACGAAGGCAATATTTTTCCTGTAGAGCGTGCTTATTTTGCCGATACTAATTTCTTTGATGTATTTGATTTTAAGCTGAAATATGGCGATGCCAAAACATTATTGAGCAGTGCAGAAAACATTGTGCTTACCGATGAAGACGCAATAAAAATTTTCGGGAAAGAAGATGCCGTGGGTGAAGTAGTAGTGCGCTACAACAAGCCGCTGAAAGTATCAGGCATTATAGACAGCAAAGGGTTTAACACTCATATAGAAATGGGGGCTATTATGCCCATCACCAATATGAACCTTGTAGCTTTTCAGCAATATATGGATAGTTGGCAGCAAAACAGTTGTTTCAGCTATCTGCTGTTTAAAGACCAAACTGCGGCTAAGAATTTTCAATCTAAAATTGATGAGATGATTGAAAAATATATTTTACCAAGATGGAAACAAGACCCCGGATTTAAAGGCTCGGTAAAAATTAACATGGAACCGCTGAAAGACATTCGCTTCAACGATTATTTAATTTATGATACACCCAAAAAAGGCAACAAAAGCTATGTGGTTATTTTTATAGTAGTGGCAGTTTTTATGTTGCTGATGGGATGTATTAATTATGTCAACATCGCTACAGCCGCTGCAACGGGCAGGGCTAAAGAAGTAGGATTAAGAAAAGTTGTAGGCGCTGAAAGAAGCCAGTTGGTTATACAGTTTTTAAGCGAGTCGCTGTTGATTACCATTTTTTCTTTAGCAGTTTCAGTAGTGTTGTTAATACTCATGATTCCGTTTTTCAATGAAATATCGGGCAAGTATATCAACCTTAATTATCTGCTCACGCCCAATTTTATATTCTTTGTACTACTGTCGCTCATATTAGTGGGACTCATTGCAGGCAGCTATCCGGCACTCTATCTTTCAGGCTTTTCGCCTTTGGCTGTTCTGAAAGGCAGCAACAATATTAAAAGCGCCAAAAGCCCGTTGAGAAAATTTCTCGTAACCGGGCAGTTTGCCATTTCCATTTTTATTCTCATCGGCACTTTTGTAGTGTATCTGCAGCTTCAATATCTGAAACAAAAAGAGGTGGGTTACAACAAAGAAAATATTATTGTAGTGCCTGTTACACAAACCCAAAACGATTCAGTATTGGTAAAAAAAATAAGAAACCTGAAAGACGAAATTAAAAAGCTGAGCGAGGTTGAAGATGCCACTTTTGGCATCAATATTCCGGGCAAAACTTTGCAACGTTGGTTTTATACCATCAGGAAGCCCACCGGAAACGAATCGAAACCCATGGCAACCATGATAGCCGACCATGATTTTGCCGGGATAATGGGCATAGAACTGGTGGCAGGCAGATATCACGATTTGAATATTCCCAACGATGAAAACAACGGGGCATTAATCAATGAAACCTGTGTCAGGGCATTGGGTTGGGACAATCCGCTTTCAGAAGCGTTCTATGTTCCATCGGGTAATGAAGCACCCGACCAGAAAATAAATATCATTGGCGTGGTAAAAGATTTTCATACCACATCGCTTCATGCACCCATAGAGCCGTTGGTAATATTTATGACCAGCCTCAATTTTGTCGATGGCTATATGCTGGTAAAAGCATCATCGGGCAATTTGCAACAGGCAGTGGCTACCGTAAAAAAACAATGGCAACAGGTATTGCCCAACAAGCCGTTTCATCATTTTTTTATGGAAGACACCATTAATGAAATGTATGCTGCCGAAGAAAAAATGTTGCGCGTGTTTTTATACTTCGCTTTGGTAACCGTATTGCTTTCGTGCATTGGCTTGTATGGCTTATCATATTTTACCACACGTGCCAAAGCAAAAGAAATAGGCATAAGAAAAGTAATGGGCGCATCGGTAAGTCAAATTATGGTGTTGCTCAACAAAGAATTTGTGCTGCTTATATTTATTGCCGTACTCATAGCTTTTCCTTTGGGCTATTACATGTCATATCAATGGCTGCAACAATTTGCTTATCGCATTAACATGCCCTTATCGGCTTTTATGGTGGCCTTGCTGTTTACATTTATCATCACCGTAGTTACCGTATCGCTGCAAGCCTGTAAAACCGCTTTGCAAAACCCTGTTAATGCATTGAGGAATGATTAAAATATATTTAACATCTATGCCGGACTGCAAAATTGAAACAGTGTTTTTTCCAATGGACATTTTGCAGTCTTCATTTCCTTAACCTTGTAAACTTTTCCCTGCGTATCACCGTACTTTTTAGCCAACGTACCGTTTATAAATGATGTTTCATATCTAATATATCAGGTTTATCCTGACAATTAGACTATAAAATATAATTTTATAATTCTAAAAAGCGGAACATTAAATTATCTTTTGTATCGTTGCAATCAGGTTTTTCCTGACATTGTTACTATGAAAAATAAATGAAGTAGCAAGGGCTATTTACATTTTAGTATAGTATTATATAATAATATATGACAACCGGAAAATTAAAAATAATTAGTCCTTATTTACTCCAATCGTATCTGGAGCAAGTACCCAAAGGTTTGCAACAGGCTTTTGATGCTTTGAGAGATGCAGAGATTTCAACTTCAAATTTCAGCTTCTATACTTCTGTATCATCTGTTTTCAGCAGCAAGATTGAAGGTGAAGAAATAGAGTTGGACAGCTATATTAAGCACAAAAAATTCGGCATTGAATTTTTACCCGACTATACCAAAAAAATTGATGACTTGTATAATGCCTACACCTTTTCCAAAACGCATGAACTGAATGAAAAGAATATTGCAGAAGCTCACAAGTTATTGAGCAAGCACATAGTGGCAAAAAACCGACAGGGGAAATTCCGAAATCAGAATATGTATGTATCCACGCCTGACGGACGAATTGAATATGTAGCTGCATCGCCTTTTGAAGTGGAAACAGAAATGAAAAAATTCTATGATGATGTAGCTATCCTGCTCAAAGTGGATATGAGCATTGAAGAAGTATTTTTCCATGCTTCATTGCTTCATTTGGTGTTTGTGAAAATCCACCCATGGAATGACGGGAACGGCAGAAGTGCAAGGCTGATTGAAAAGTGGTTTTTAGCTCAGAAATTGGGCGAAAAAGCATGGTTTGTGCAAAGCGAAAAACACTATTATCAGCAACACCAAACATATTACAAAAACATTCGGCTGTTAGGCTTAGAATATCCCGAGTTAGATTACAACCAGGCATTACCGTTTTTATTGATGCTGCCAAACTCACTATTCAATGGCTAAACAACCCAAACGAATACAAGACTTGCCCGACTTTACCCAAGTGGAACGAGAAGTGCAAAGACATCTAAAGAAATTGAATCTATGAATTGTATTGTTAATATTATTTAGCAAATAAAAATGAACTCAATTACTTTCGTAGATACCGAGATTGAGCCAAAGA
>CAYSGX010000271.1:4027-4642 GCA_964430605.1 uncultured Chitinophagaceae bacterium | reverse complement strand
ATAGGTAATAGGCGCATGACGGTTGAATGGGAAGATAGTGTGCCTTGGGTAAATACCATGTACTATATTTTCAGAGAAGATTTTGATAGCGGCACTTATAATTTTATTGATTCTACCACCGCAAGTATTTATGTTGATACTGATTTAATAAATGATACTACCTATTGTTATTATGTGAGATCTAAAGGGGCATATACATTAACAAGCTTGGTAAATACTATAATTTTCAACAATTCTCAAACTGCTTGTGCTATTCCTTCAGATACTGCGGCACCTTGTCCACCTAATGTTACAGTATTGAATAGATGTACTTCACCACAAAATATTGAGCGATGCCCCAACGATGAAGATGGTTTTCAGAATACACTAAAATGGACTACCAACCCTTCAGATTGCGACCATGATGTTGCGCAATACAAGGTATATTATTCTGCACCGGAAGATTCCTTATTTACATTAATTGAAACCACCACCGACACTACCTATTTACATGTGCTTTCAAATACTTTAGCGGGTTGCTATTATATTACAGCAATTGATAGTACAGGCAATGAAAGTTTACCCGGACAAACCGTATGTGTAGATAATTGTCCTTGTTATATTCTACCCAATGTA
>CAYSGX010000271.1:0-4017 GCA_964430605.1 uncultured Chitinophagaceae bacterium | reverse complement strand
CCCAATGTATTTACACCTAATGGCGATAATGCGAATGATATTTACACACCTATACTGCCTTACCAATTTGTTGCCAGTGTAGAAATGAAAATTTATACTCGCTGGGGAAATTTAGTTTTTGAAACCACCGACCCTATGATTAACTGGGATGGTAAAGACCAAAAAACGAAAAAAGATGTAAAAGAGGGCGTGTACTTCTATGTGTGCAAAGTATTTGAATCGAGAGTAGATGGTGTTAAAGAGTCGACCGATATTCGTAACGGATTTATACATGTGATAAAAGGAAAATAGTTTCTCAACGCAAAGCTTCTGAAAATATATACAGTATTTTTCAGTATGTTTTTGCCGCAAAAACAAATAAAATGTTCACCGGAATTATAGAGTATTTAGGAAAAGTAGTGGTATTAGAAAATGAAGGTAGCAACTTACATATTTTTGTAAAAGCAGCTATTTCTAATGAGCTAAAAATTGATCAAAGTTTAAGTCATAATGGTGTTTGTCTTACTGTTGTAGAAATTATTAATGATACCTATAAAGTTGTAGCCGTTGCCGAAACCCTTCAAAAAACGAATATTGGCAATTTGAAAGTAGGTGATATAGTTAATTTAGAGCGCGCCATGATAGCAGGCGGCAGGCTCGATGGGCATTTAGTTCAAGGGCATGTAGATGCTACTGCTACAATCAAAAATATTCAGGATGAAAACGGTAGTTGGTTATTTACAATTCAATATACACCCAGCAAAGAGCATGTAGTTGTTGCTAAAGGTTCAGTATGTATTGATGGTGTAAGCTTAACGGTAGTAAACCCTGTTGACGATACTTTCAGTGTGGCTATCATTCCTTACACTTATGAGCACACTCGCTTTAATCAATATAAAATTGGCGATAAAGTTAATATCGAATTTGATATTATAGGAAAATATTTTGCCCGATATTTTGAGTTGTATAGCCGGAAAGGTTAAGGGAATTTTTCTTTTCAGAAAAATTATTTTACCATATACATTTTGCCTAAGCCACTCTTGAAATATTTATCGGCACTGGTTTCTAGCTTTTCCAATTGCTTGCCATTTTTAGAAGCAACTACTCTATAAAAGTATAAGCCATTGGCAAGTCTATCGCCATATTGGTCGGTACCATCCCACGCAAATTCAGTAATATTTCTTCCTATTCTTATTGGGCCTAATTCATCCATTTCTATTTCTCTTATCACCTTACCACTAATGGTCATAATCTGAATTTTCATGTAAGTAGGAATTTCAGAACCGGTCAGCGTAAATACAAATTTAGTTGCGGTGGAAAATGGATTAGGATAATTAATAACATTTGTAATCATTTCTTTATTGATTACTTCAAACTCTATTCGATAATCTATGCCCACGGCAGGATCGCCATAAGTACCCGAAACATTTCTGCTCCGATCTCTGGCTTGCACTTGCAATTCATACTTGCCATCTTGCTCAAATCTTTTTCGCATTTCTACTTGCGCTTCATTTTTTCTGCCCAATTGACTTGGTGTAGCCGGAATAAAAGTCATGTAGCCATTGGTAAAATATTGCGGCTCAATAGAACCATCGGGATATTTAAGAAATATTTTTATTAAGGCAGTATCGTCAAGAGCAAGGTACTTGTTTTCATCTTTTAGCGTAATTAATATTTCAGGCTCGGCAGAAACAATATCGCCATTAATAATATGCGTGCCATCGAAAGTAACATCGAGTAATGGATTTCTATTATCGCCCACTATACTGAAGTTCAGAATAGCAATATTATTGAAATGAAATTGCTCGCGTTGGTCATCATCGGGGTTGGCTTCAATAATAAGTGTGTTAATATCATTTAGGCAGTTACAATTGGTATTAAACTTATAATCTAAGTTATATGATTGACGGGCTCTTAATGAATCATATCGGGCATAAGCAACAGTTGTTTGATTGCCTGCACTGATGATGGAATATTTTACCAACATACTATCCATGTGGACAGGTGTAACGTTTTCAATGGCAACTTTTAAATCTAAATTTTCGCCCAATGCAATAGAAGAATCAAACTCAAAATATATATTAGGCGCTAAAGCTGCTTCAGGAACAATGTCATGTATAATTTTCCAATAGTACAATTGTGAAGGTGTTCTGTTAATGTCATCTCTGGTATCAAACTGTAGCCTTAAGTAAGGAAAAGCATTAGCATCAATAGCTGCCAAGTTGTAGTTAGGTGAAGTAATATTACTTACAACAACAGTTTCGGTTTTGTCGGGTCTTACACCAATAATATTTACAAAAACATTATCGGTTGAAGGTTGTTCTAATGAATTTTTCTCCCAAAACATATCTTTCCACTTAAATGCAGGGCCAATTAAAGGCGTTTTATAACCGCCTTGATACCAATTGACATTAAATGAAGCGTCTAGTTGTAGTGGTTGATTTATTGTGCCCACCGTTTCTGAAGGCGTAAAAGACGGAGTGCCTTTTTGCGCGAAAAATGCCCAAGGGGTATTAGGATGTAAACCCTGTAGATTAAACACTTGAGTAGAACCTAAGGATGCAATAGCTGTAGCCAATGGTGTCCCCATATTATTGTATCCTATTGCCCCACCAGCAGAAGAACTATAAATTAAAACATAATGTCCATTGGGGATGCTGTTTAAAAAATCTAACATTCGTTGTGGCCATAAATTAGCACCACATGAGGTTACACTTCCTATAGGAAAATTGAAGGCTTCAAAATCTCTTGCAGTTCCGGGATTACAGTGAATATTTTTATGTACCTGATTAATAAAAAAACCTGAACAAGCATCAAATCCATTATCAGACAATTTACTTAGCCATGGGTCTCCTGTAACAGGGTCAAATACTGCTACAGTTAATCCTGAACCAAAGCCTCTTCCTCCACAAACTAATTTTTCTCTTGCACCACCATTAAGCGTGTAGCTAATTCTTTGACAATCGTTCACCGTTGGTGAAGTACCTCCGCAAGTTCCTGTATAAACCGAAACCTGCTTAGTATCATCAATATATTTGAATACTCTGTCGTTATCCAGAAATACATTGTTGTATTCATTTTTCTGCCATTGATAATAATGCGATTGATTCCAACCTGCTGAATCGTTGGGTAAATAAACAAACGAACTATAATTATACCCTCTGAAATTACTGTTTGAGATAGAATCTAAACCAACACGCCAATAATATACGGTGCTATCGGGCATAGAACTTAAAAGAAATGGCAACCTCCATTTCAGCAAGCCACCTGTCATGCTGAATGTTTGAGATTTTTTGAAACTACTGTTAAACAGTTCTGTGGTATCTATTTCAATTAAATAAGTTTTTTGTGGGGCGAAAGAATTAGCTGTTGAGGCAGCCAGGGTCAAAGAATCTTCAAACCTGTTTACTATAGCAAACTCATAAGGATAAACAGGAAAAATATCGTCAGATAAAATATTAAGCGATACACCAATTATATTATTGGTTTCAGACAATTCATCTATTTTATCTTCGTCTTCAATTTTTATAATAAAATTATTTAAGCCGAATGCTGAAGCAGCGCCTGTAGGAATTTCTATATTTACAGTATCAATATAACAAGGTGCAGGAATTTTCTTTTCATATCTCAATGTAGAACCACTTGGAAAAACACGATCAACCGCCAAAATAATACTATCGGGCACATTGATTACTTTGCCCAGGTTTGGAACAATTACCCTCATGGTAAATGTAGCATCTTCAACATTAACCACCGCAGGAATAAAAGAAATCATTTGAGGCTCTAAAACATAATCGGGTTTTGCGTGGGTATTTATTTTTACAGAAGGGTCGCCATTTAAAGTCATCTCTTCTGCTATCATTTGTGTAAAGGCATCATTCGGAAAAGTTTGCTCTAAATATTGCGAGGTGGCTTTCATTGCATCACCTATCGATTCGTTATAAATCGTTTTTCCGAATTGATTATAAAACTCGTTGGCATAATAATACAAACCTGTTGCTGACGATAGGCTGGTGGTAGATAAAAAGCCTATAGCCC
>CAYSGX010000270.1:2446-4647 GCA_964430605.1 uncultured Chitinophagaceae bacterium | reverse complement strand
ATTTTACCTTATGGTATTTGTGTCCATACGATAGGATAGCTAACCGGAACATAATATCTATCCGCCTTGCGATACGATTTTAAATGTTCCGTTGTTGAAATAATTACCGGATTTGTCAAGGAAAATTTCTATGTTTTCGATGCTGCCTATAATATCATTGGTATCAACCGTTGTTTCCCGCCTTATTATTTATTCATCTCTGAATCAAGTTCTTCATACAAATAGGGAATATCGTTTGAAATAGTATTCCACACTATATCATAATCTACTCCAAAATAGTTGTGGATTAACACGTCTCTCATTCCTGCAATTTCATTCCATGCGACTTGTGAATTAGAAATTTTAAAATCATCAGGGAGTTTTTTAGTTGCCTCTCCGATAATCTCTAAACTTCTGATAATCGCCCTGCTGATGGTGCCATCATCTAATAATTCTTCACAGGTTTTACCTTGCTTTATACGAACTATATAATGACATTCGTTCAGAATATGTTGTGAAAAATCAAGCAGCGAGGGAGATATATTCCACCTGGTTAATGATGTGTTTGCCAATAAATTTATTCAGCGATTGCGGCGTAACCAATTCTACTTTTCGACCTGAAATGTTTTTTAGAAAATCAGCTAAGGCAATAAAATTTTTCAATGTTTTATATTCGGGCTGTATCTCAACATAAAAATCAATGTCGCTGGCTTCGTTTGCTTCGTCTCTTACAAAGAGACCCGAAAACACCCAGTTTCACTACTCCAAATGAAAGTAATGCATTAATTAAGCCAATTAACTCTTTCTTGTTTGTTACCATTGTTTTCATGTTTTGTAAAAGTAAAAAAATCCTGAAAGGTTTCTCTTCCCGGCAAAGCCCTTGCTGTGCTTATATGCCTGATACAAGGAGGCCCTGCGGGGACGGTCGTTAATTTTTTGAGGTCGCAGTCTTTTGATACGGTTGATGTTTTGTTACAGTTAAATTCAAAACCCGATAAAGACATTTTACTGACCGCTAAACAACTTGACAGGGTTATTCTAACTCACAATTCCGATTTCGGGCAAATAATTTTCTATGAAAAAATAGAATTTAAAGGATTAGTTTATCTGCAACCCGGGCATATTCAGCCATCATTCACTATTCAAACATTGCAGGCTATTATTACTTCAGAAATAGAATTGATTGAGCCGTTTATCATTGTAGCAGAACACAAACAGGGAAGTATAAAAATCCATGTTAGAAATGCTGTGGTGCTTTAAAGAGACTTTGGGTCAGTCGGTTCACAACGAGTAAATAATGCCAACGGCAAACAAAATTGATGAAGAAATTCCGGCAACAAATATTGCTGCCGAAGTGTATTTTTATGCACCGTAAGGAGATATTTACGATTACTTTCCGTAGCATTTTAAGAACCTTATTTAAGTGTTTCAACCACCTGCCTCACAATTTTTACGGCATCATGTATTTCTTCTTCCGTAGTATATTTTCCTATGCTGAAACGAACGGAAGAATAAGCATCTGCTTCTGAAACGCCCATGGCTTTTAAAACATGAGAAGGTTGTGGCAAAGCAGAAGTGCAGGCAGAACCCGTTGCTACAGCCAGTTTTCCGGCAAAATTTTTTATTAATTCGGCACTGTTAACGCCTTCAAAAGTGATGTTGGTTGTATTTGGTAACCGATTGTTGCCACCATTTATTTTTGCGCCTTCAATTTGCAGCAATTCTTTTTCTAAAACATTTCTCAACAACAACATTCTTTCAGCATTATTTTTTGTTTCAGCATAAGCCAACCCGGCAGCTTTGCCCATGCCTGCAATACCCGGCACATTCAATGTCCCTGAACGCAATCCTTTCTCGTGTCCGCCACCTTCTATTAGTGGCGTTAATATTACTCTCGGTTTTTTTCTTCTGATAAAAAGCGCGCCCACACCTTTCGGCCCATAAAATTTATGGGCGCTCAATGGCAGAATATCTATGCCTGATTCCTGAACATCAACAGTCATTTTCCCGATAGCTTGTGTAGCATCGCTCATTAAAATAATTTGGCTTTGGCGAGCAATAGCCGATATTTCTTTCAGGTTTTGAATAACGCCTGTTTCGTTATTGGCAAGCATTACACTGATTAAAATAGTTTGTGGCGTAATGGCATTTTGCAGTTCCGCCAAATCAATCAGCCCCTCTTTGTTTACATTCAAATATGTAACGGCAATACCTTTTTTTTC
>CAYSGX010000270.1:0-2436 GCA_964430605.1 uncultured Chitinophagaceae bacterium | reverse complement strand
TAAAACCGCTTTATGCTCGGTAGCGACAGTGATAATATGATTGCCTTTGGTTTTATATATTTCAGCAACACCTTTTATGGCTAAGTTGATAGATTCTGTCGCGCCCGAAGTAAAAATAATTTCTTCTTTTTCAGCATTAATCAATTGTGCCACTTGCGCTCTTGCTATATCAACCGCATCGGCAGCAAGCCAACCGTAAGCATGTGTTTTGCTTGAAGCGTTACCAAATTTTTCGGTGAAGTAGGGCAGCATTTCTTGCAGCACCCGCTCATCTACCGGAGTAGTGGCATTGTAATCTAAATAAACCGATTTGAAAGCTGCCAAGATGTGTTATTTTCACGTTGAAACAAAAACAAATTTAACGCTTAATTTATGCTGAAAGTGGAACATATAGGTATTGCCGTAAAAGATTTGAAAAACAGCAACGAGTTGTTTTCAAAACTGTTTAATAAGCAACCTTACAAAGTTGAAACAGTAGCTTCTGAAAATGTGAGCACTTCTTTTTTTCAGGTGGGCGAAACAAAAATTGAATTGCTGGAAGCTACCGGCCCCGAAAGTGCCATTGCAAAATTTATTGAAAAACGTGGAGAAGGCATTCATCACATCGCTTTTGAAGTTGCCGACATTGAAGCTGAAATTGTGCGCTTGAAAAATGAAGGCTTTACCGTACTGAATGATACGCCCAAAAATGGAGCCGATAATAAACGTATTGTTTTTCTTCATCCGAAAACTACTAATGGGGTGCTGATAGAATTGTGTGAAGAAATAAAACAATAAAGCAAAGTCAAGTTTAACATTAGGTTAATTTCTGTACATTTTATAATGTTGTTTAGTAAGTAATTAATAACTTTAGCGACCTTAAAACCAACTGTTATGAAAAAATTAATGAGCGCCTTTTTCTTTGCCGCACTTTATTGTGTAGTTGTCGCGCAAGATTACAAATCGGCACAGCGATTATCTTTTGAACCGGCCTTAGAGCCTTTTTATCATGGCGTAGCCTCGGGCGACCCGCTTTCAGACAGAGTAATTATCTGGACCGTATTACTTCTGAAACACCGGGCACATTAAACGCTGCATGGGTAATGGCAACCGACACAGGTTTAACTAATGTGGTACAATCGGGCAATACTACTACTGATGATACTAAAGATTATACCATTAAAATAGATGTTACAGGGCTGCAACCTTCTACTTACTACTATTTTCAGTTTGAACACGATGGCAAAAAATCTCTTATTGGCAGAACAAAGACAGCTCCTACAGGCGATAATGATTTTTTAAGATTCGCGGTAGCATCATGTTCTAATTATCAAAATGGTTATTTCAACGCGTATAAAAATATCGCTGAAAGAAATGATATTGATGCGGTATTGCATTTGGGCGATTATATTTATGAATATGCCGCATCTTCTACGCCTGCTGTGCCGGGCAGAACACATGAGCCTGCGAATGAAATTATTACGTTAAGTGATTACAGAGGAAGATACTCTCATTACAGGTTAGATGCCGACCTGAGAGCTATACATCAACAACATCCTTTTATTACTGTTTGGGATGACCATGAAAGCGCTAACAACGCTTGGGTTGATGGCGCTGAAAATCACACGCCCGGAACTGAAGGTAACTGGGACGACAGAAAAAGCGCATCGGCTCAGGCCAACTTTGAGTGGTTGCCTGTAAGACAGCCTGATGTTAACGACCCGCTGAAAATATGGCGCAGCATTCGTTATGGCGATTTAGCGGAAATTTTCTTTTTAGACACCCGCTTATATGCCCGTTCACTACAAGGTGGTAACCCCGAAGACCCAACCAGAACGTTACTTGGTACTGACCAGTTCGATTGGTTAAAAACCGGATTGTCAGCCTCTACCAGCCGTTGGAAAGTATTGGCACAACAAGTAATGATGGCTCCATTAAAATTGCCTGCTTCATTAGGAGGTGGTATTCTGAATAGCGACCAATGGGATGGTTATAATTATGAAAGACAACAGTTGTATAATTATGTCAGAGGTAACAATATTGATAATATGGTGGTGCTTACCGGTGATATACATACCAGTTGGGGAAATGATTTACCCGATTCAAATTATAATGCCGCAACCGGAGCAAATTCGGCAGGTGTGGAATTTGTAGTTACCAGCATTACATCGAGCAATTCAGTTACTAATAATGTTCCTGCATTGTTAATTCCTTTATTCGAAGCAGCCAATCCTCATATTAAATACTATGACTTAACCAATCACGGCTATTATATTCTGGATTTATCAAAGCCCAAAGCGCAAGCCGACTGGAATAATGTTTCTACTATTCAAAGCCAAACCTATACTTCTAATGTAGCCGCTTCATGGTATGCCAATCATCAGGAACGTTTTTTAAGAGAAGCGACCGCGCCTGCCAACAGCAATGTAAACCCGAACAATGCGCCTTTCGCCCCTA
>CAYSGX010000269.1:0-4655 GCA_964430605.1 uncultured Chitinophagaceae bacterium | reverse complement strand
ATCGCCAGGAGCCCGATGAAAGCGGCTCGAGCAAAAGAGCCAAGCCTAAAGGGGTGGTGCAAATAGAATTTGTGTATCAGAAAGGGGGTACACCGCCCGTCAATGCTAAACAATGCACCGAAAGATATATTGCCACCCGCAGCCCGGTTATTGCCGATTTCGAACCCGAAGATGTGGGCACCAAAATATATTTCTTTGCTCGCTGGCTTAATGGCAAGGGGCAGGGAGGCGACTGGTCGCCCCGCTACGAAGTGGCAGTGCCATAGCAGCAGCCTTTTATTAGCCCGGCAGCGGCTCAACACCAGGCCGCTACCGGGTTTTTAATGTTATAAAAGATAGTGTCCGGTAGGTGGTGATGGCTGTAATATTACTGATATTTTTAACCCAAAAAGCAATATTAATACCTGTTAATAAACGTGCGACAGTGCATTACATTAAAAGGAAATTTTTTAAAAAATAAATCTTTTAAAAAAACGATAGTTTAATATAAAATATTGAAAAGCATTACTATATTCGTAGGGATGTATATGAAGATGGGGGAGGGGAGTACGATTTTATGAATAGTACAGGTTATAAATTTATAACAACAAAATACAGTTTAAATAATCATTAGTAATACAAAGAACTGAAAAACTAAAAACATTAAAAACCAAACATTATGGGATTAACTACAATGAAATTTACAATAACACATCCTACAGGTATTAGTGTTGTTCGCTTTAGGATAAATTACAGAGAATATGATAAGGCGAAAATTTATACCTATCAAACAGCATCATCGCCCGAAATAAAAATTGAAGGCGAAATGGAATTAAATATTGTGAGCTCTAAAGCAACAATAGAAATAGAAGCGGTAGGTACAGCAAATAGACTCGTAGCCTTTAATGTAGAATACAAAGGAAAAAAGATATTGAAAGAAAGTGAAGGAAAAGTTATAATTGATCAATCAACCGGAAGAGGAAGAAAAATGCTAAGGGAAATTTCTTTAATTCCTAACAATTAATATTATGAAAAGAATAGCAATAATACTTGCAAACATCATTATGCCCATACTAGCATATGCACAAGGTTTAACTAAAAATGCAGAGGGTGAAAGCACCGTGCTATTTAAGGGCACTAATATAGGATTAGATATTGGAAAGACTCAACTATCAATAGGTGCAAATAATCTTAATAGTACTATAGGTGAAAATCAAAAATTCTTTATTGGTGGAAACATTAAAGGCGAAAATAAAGAAGGAATAAGTAATCTTTTTTCAAAAGGTGATTTAGTTCCTGCTGCTTCGTTTGATGGTTTTATTGGATACTCATTCTCAAATAGTACTTACCCTAATAATGAAGCAGCAAGAAGATTAGTAAATTCTGAGATGGAAAAATATACGAATACAGTGCTGGAGTTAGCTAAATCAGAAATGAATAGTGAAATATATAAGATTACTAAAGATTCAACATTAAAATCATTAAGAGAAGAATTGCTAAAAAAAATATCTACAATAGAATCTATTGAAGAGCTTAAATCTGAATTAATAAAAGATAATGTTGACGATAATGACAAAACAAAACAAGCAAAGGAGAAAATAAAAAAGAAAGCTGATAGTTTGATTAAAAATTATAATAAAACAATTAAAGAGTATAATGACAAGTTAGAAATATTAAACAATACAATAGCTCCGCAAAAATATTGGCAGCTACTTATTTATGGCTTTGGAGGTATTCATGCCAGTGAATTTAAAAGACATTTAGGAACAGATAGCAGTAATCTTAGTAAGAGCTTTGACGATGAAAAATTCAGAGGGGGGAAAGGTGGTTTAGGTGTGAATTTTCAAATAAAAAATCTAACATTTGGTTTAACCTATAGCTATTTTGAAACTAATAATTTCCATCTGCTTTCAAAGAAGGAATATTCGTGGAAATCAAGCATAACTCAAAATGGTCAAACTCTTTCAGAAGAGAAAAAAATAAATGCTTATTCGGGTACTTATTCAAAAGTAATTATAAACGAACTGAATTTTGATTTCATATTAAATTTAAAACTCGATAAGGAAGCAAAGAATCACATACTAATTAACCCTTATTCTCGTTCACAATTATTTTCAAGAAATACGGTTATACTACCAAATTCTACCAATATAGGTTGTGGCTTTTACTTCTTTCAGCAATCGGGTAAATTTCTTGGAGGATTTTATACAGAACTAACTGATGTGAAAAATAACTATGAAAAAGCTAAGCCGATATTAGAACAAAATATTCGACCTGCACTAAATAGATTAACTTTTGGAGTTGTAGGAAAATTTACTTTTTCCAGTTTACTTAATAGATTATAACTAGCTAAGTAAATAATAATATTATTTCTACATGAACATTAAGAGCATTCCTTTTTTGTCATTAATACTACTGATTCCAATAGTAATTTTTTCTTGTTGTAAAGAAAAGCCACGAGAGATTACTCAATATCCCGAATTAAAATTTAAAAAAATTGCGGTAAACTGTTGGCAGGTAAAAGATGATTACAATATTGATATCATGCTGAACAATAAAACAAGTTTAAACTATAAAATCAGACGGGGATATACCACCAATTTCAGAAGTGGTCCGAGAGTGCTTGATTTTATAGTCAAACAGCTTGATAGTAGCAATAACAATCTGAATGTAGCATGGCTTATTCATGATATAAATTACGAAGGATATATAAATAGATCCGATGCCGATAAATTGCTATATATGATGTTGTTAAAAGCAAATATCCCTAACAGTACTGCTTTTTCGGTTTTCTTGGCGTTAAATGCAATTGGCAGCCATGCCTACAGCGAATACAAAAACAATTTGTTGGTCGATTTTCAAGCACTTAAATTACTATCTGTAAAATTTGATAAAATAGATGATATTTTTGGTATAGAAAAAAATACCTTTCCTAAAGAAATGTATGTAGTTGACAGAGATTCAGTTATAATGGAAATCAAAAGGCTATTCCCCGAAGATGCCGATAAGATAATCGAATCTATGAATAATCAATTAGACCCCGTTGACCGTTAAAATAAAACATCAATTTATCAACCAGGAAATTATTTTCATGACAACATAAATCATTATCCAACTAAAATAAAACCATTACCTATGCCTCGATATTATGATATTAAAAAGTTCGATGCCGTTGTAAGAAAACGTACTATCGAAAGAATATTAAACTTAAGGGCTGCACTCGACAATAAAGTGCCGCGCACTAAGCCCGATTCTTTACTTTTAGCCACATGGAATATCCGCGATTTCGATTCCAATAAATTTGGACACGGCCCGCGCCTGGAAGAAACTTACCATTACATTGCCGAAATCATTTCACGATTTGATTTAGTGGCAGTGCAAGAAATAAACCGCGATTTAGAACCCCTTAAAAAAGCGTTGTGGCTACTGGGGGCCGATTGGGATTACATAGTTACCGGGGTAACCGAAGGCTCTGCCGGCAATGAAGAACGAATGGCATATCTCTTTAATGCCAAACGTGTAAGGTTTACCAATTTAGCCGGACAGGTAGTTTTGCCCAAAAACCAACTTGTTACCGAAGAAGGATTACAGTTTTCAAGAACCCCATACGTAGCAGGCTTTCAGGCAGGATGGTTTAAGTTCAACTTATGTACCGTTCATATCTACTTTGGCAGCGATTCGGGCGCTGCATTGCAAAGGCGTATTGACGAAATAAAAAGTGTTGCCGCTTATTTCAAAAGATTAAATCTAAAAGAAACAGCCGATTATATTTTACTGGGCGATTTTAACATTGTAAGCCCCGAACATAAAACCATGGAAGCACTCAAAAGCAATGGCTTTCATATTCCTGCCCCCTTACAAAATTTCACTACCAACCTCTCTAAAAACAAATACTACGACCAAATAGCCTTTAAGCAAAAAGACAAACGATTAGAATTTGGCGAAGCAGGAGTATTTGATTTCAGAGAAGCCGTATATCGCAATGAAGACTTTGATGCCTACTATCAATACATGCCGCCTGCTTTTAGAGATAAGCATGTAAAAGGAACCCAAAAAGGGCAAAACAGAACTAAAGCCGAAAAGAAAGACTATTACAATAAGGAATGGATTACTTGGCAAATGTCTGACCATTTACTGCTATGGACAGAACTAAAAGTCGATTTTACCAACAATTATTTAGAAAGTCTTTTACCGGGAAATACTCCTTTAGTTGGTTAAACAGGCAATATTAGTAATGGAAAATAGTCTCATAACAGGTGCTTTCTTTTAAGCGCCTGTTGTGTTTGTGGCAATGATACTTTTATGCTACTGCACCCTGAATGTATAAGTAATAGTACCCTCCTGTACCTCTTGCGCGCTTTTATCGGCATTAAACTTTGCCTTTTTTGCCGCTTCAATGGCCGATTGTATAAGATAGGGGTCGGAAGTGGTAGAGCCTTTCAGTTCCCTTTGTGCCGAAATCACATCGCCATTTTGGTTTACTTTAATTCTTACTACCACTTTGCCTGTTGCCTGTGATTTATCTGCGGGTTTCGGCAAGCTTATATTGTTTCTTCCCGCTAAAGAAAATCCGGTTCCCGAATTACCTTTTCCTTTTCCGTCTCCATAATTATCAGAATTAACATCGCCCCAGGGCTTGCCCTGGTCGCCAGCACCACCCGCCACCCCCTGATGAT
>CAYSGX010000268.1:0-4686 GCA_964430605.1 uncultured Chitinophagaceae bacterium | reverse complement strand
GGAAGCGAATATTTCAAACAAAGATTTTTTTATTGAGTCGTTATTATTTAGCCTCAATATTCATTTTCAGGTAAAAGAAAAAGACCTTAAAAAAATTCCAGCGCAAGGCGCATTTGCCGTGGTTGCCAATCATCCGTTTGGCATTATTGATACCTTGCTGATGCTGAAGGTAATTAAAACTATTCGCCCTGAATTTAAAATGTTTGATGATGGCATGATGAAAAAAATATTGCCGCTTTCCGAAGAAATTATTACCACATATTCATCAGAAGAAGCACAAGACAATTCATTTTCCGAGAATGCCGTTAACCAGATAATTCAAAGTTTTGAGGCGGGAAGTCCCGTAGGTTTTTTTCCTTCAGAAAGTATTTCATCTTTTCAGGCCGAAAGCGGCATAATAGAAGATGGCATTTGGAACAACAAGATTATAAAAAGTATCGGCACGGCAGAGGTGCCTGTATTGCCTGTATATTTTGAAGGAAATAACAACTTGTTATCTCATTTTACAAATTTGCTTTCTTCGGGTTTAAAATATACTAGGCTGCCTTCAACATTTTTTAATAATAAAGAAACCGTAATCAATATCAGAATCGGCACACCGGTACCCGCCAAACAACTAAAACAATTTAATAACACCTCAAAGCTTTCAAGATTTCTGAGGGCAAAAACTTATGGGCTGAAAGGCACAACCAAAGTGAAAAAGTTTTATCTTTCAATACTGAAAAAAAAGCCGGCAGTGTCTCAGGAAATTATACCGCCCATAGATAAAAGTTTAATTATTGCTGAAATAGACGCATTGAAGCAAAAAGGAAACCTGTTGCTATCGCAACAGCAATTTGAAGTATATCTTTCTGACGATATTTCAGCCACTCCAAATATTATTACTGAAATTGGCCGCTTGCGCGAAGTTACTTTCAGAGAAGTGGGCGAGGGCACCGGCATGAAACACGATTTAGACGAGTATGATGTTTACTACAAGCAATTGATTTTGTGGGATACCGAAGAAAAAAATATTGCAGGCGGCTATAGACTGGGCCTAGGCGATTATATTACACAACGCTATGGCATTAAAGGGTTTTACACCCGCAGCCTTTTTAAAATAGGGGAAGAATTATTACCTGTTTTACAACATGCTGTTGAGCTGGGCAGGTCTTATATTGCCAGGGAATATCAGCAAAAAAGATTGCCTTTGTTTTTACTTTGGAAAGGCATATTGGCTTTTTTAGAACGCAACCCGCAATACCGTTATTTGTTTGGGCCGGTGAGCATTAGTAACAAGTATAGCGATATTTCCAAGTCGTTAATCATTGAGTTTATAAAGCGCAATTATTTTGATAATGAGATTGCACAATATATAAAACCCAAGAAAAAATTTCAGGCTGAAGTAAAAAATGTAGATATAGATATTTTGGTAGAAACTGCCGAAAATGATATTAAACTAATAGATCGTTACATTCAGGATTTCGACCCCGATATGAGTGGCGTACCTATTCTGCTTAAAAAATATTTAAACCAGAATGCTAAAATTGTGGGTTTCAATACCGACCCGAAATTTTCAGATGTGTTAGATGGCTTAATGTTTCTTGATTTGAAAGATGTGCCTTCAGATACGATTGAAATTTTGAAATGATTGTCGCTGCTCTATTTTTACTATGCGCTCTTCCATCTCGCTTATTTCGCGGTAGGCTTCGTCCATAATAACAAAAGAAGTGCTGTTGTATTTATGAAATACTTTCATAAACTCTTGCTTGGGCACGGCACACACTACACTTTCGGTAGCAGCAATTGCCGAGCAATAATAATATCCGTAAGGAAAAATTGCTTCCAACCCTGTAAAGGTGCCGGGCTTGGCAATGTTTAATTGCATCTCGCTTTGGTTTAAACACTTTTTGGTAAGCTTCACCATGCCGTTTATAATCAAATATACATGCGAAGCAGTATCGTTTTCATTAAAAATGTATTTACCTGCCGCCACTCTCTTGCTATATTGTTTTAAGAAAGGAGCAACTACTTTAGATAACTGCTCGTGATGCGATGGCATATTGCCACTCAATTCATTGTGTTTCATAAGTATTATTTGTGTTTGGGTAGGTGCTTCTACGCAGCGACTGAAAAAATGTTACACAAATAATTTATGTGAAAGAAAAAGCCGGGCGATTTGCCCGGCTTTTTTTGAATAATAATGAAGAAAGCTGAAATTTACTTCTTCAATAAGTCTCTTATTTCCGCTAAAAGTTTTTCTTCGTTAGTAGGAGCAGGTGGCTCTGGTGTTGTGGCAGTCACTTTCTTAAAAATTATATTTGTAATTTGCATAACACAAAAGATGTTTTTTCTTGCTAAATTCAAAATTACGCTGTAACTTGCTTTAACATGATAAAAATTTAATAATCGCTTTAAATCTGAATTTAAGATGAAAAACCTGTACTTTTTCTTAAACATATCATTTTTAATTACAGTTTTAGGAGGAAGTAAATCCCTTCTTGCCCAAAATGTGGGTGTGGGTGAAACATCGCCCGGCAGCAAACTTTCGGTAAAAGGAAACCTTTCCGTAGGAAGCAGCTACTCCAATCTTACTACCAATCTTCCGGTAAACGGGCTTATTATAGAAGGCAACGTAGGTATCGGTATTGCAGAGCCTGCCGCCAGATTAGACGTAAGCGGCACTATACGTTTCAGAAACCTGACTACCGCAGGCTATGTAAAAAATGATGCCAGCGGAAACATATCTTCCGCAGCCACTATTCCATACAGCGATATTACAGGCACACCCACAGGCTTGCCTCCAACAGGCGCGGCAGGTGGAGATTTAACCGGAAATTACCCTAACCCGAATATTGCCACCAATGCCGTTACCACCATCAAAATTAATGACGGAGCAGTAACGGGTGCGAAAATTCTTGACGGGACTATTACCAATGCCGACATCAACGATGTACACTGGAATAAAGTAACCAACAAGCCTAATACGCTTTCCGGTTATGGAATTACCGATGCTGTACCGGCCAACAGAACCATAACCCTGAGCGCCACCGCCAACCAAACAACCGTAAACGGGGCAGCGCAAGATTTAACTGCCAACAGAACATGGATAATAGGAACCGTACAGGATATTGCCACTACTTCAAGCCCCACATTTACCAACATAACATCAACGGGAAATTTTATAGGCAGAACAAGCATAATTGATACCCGTGCTGCAAATGATGCGCCTAATGCTTACACCCGCCAAATGGCTTATGAGTTTAAAACTCGAAGTGCTATTGGCGCTCCAGGAAGCGGTACGTATGGTGGTTTAATCACAATGGCTCCTTGGAGCGATAATTCGGGTAACAACGACCATCAGTTGTTTTTTAATGATGGGGGTATATTCTATCGTCAGGGAACTGCGGCAGGAACAACCTCCGGAGACTGGGGTAGCTGGAGTCAGCTATTAACCTCTGCCAACAATCCAAGTGTTGCCGGTACCCCCGACTATGTTTCTAAATTTACTTCCGCCAACACAATAGGCAACAGCCAGATTCAGGACAATGGGACAAATGTTGGCATTGGAGTTGCCCCGGGAACTTTAAAGCTGAAAGTTTCGGGCGATATTGAAACAAGCGGACAAATAAGAGCAACCGGATGGCTTGCAGGAGCCGGAACAGGGCAGGGCGCAGAAATTGGGGTTAGCAGCGGCTATTCCTATTTTTTCGGCTATAACAGAACTGCATCCGCTTACACACCGGTGCGTATGGTTGGCTCCACTATTGATTTACGCCACAGCGATGCAACCAGTGATTTATACATAAATGCAAGTGGTAATGTTGGCGTGGGGACAAGCAGTCCGGTAGGTAAGTTTCACATTTTTGCCGGTGGTGCCGGAGGTGTTGGCTGGTCAAGCGGATTAAACATTGGCGACCTTACTAATTACACCAGCTTTATACAGGATGCTGGAGTTTCGCGCTGGAGAAATTTTGGCACCGGTGGTTACGATTGGTATAACAGCAGCGGAAGCCAGTTGATGATGCTTACCAATGGCGGAAATCTGGGTATAGGCGCTTCGCCAAGCACAACGCTTGATGTAAACGGCTCCGTACGCATAAGAGGAGGTTCACCGACAGTCGGTAAAGTGCTGGCTGCCACCGATGCCAATGGTAATGCGGCATGGAGCAATGCGCCTGATATTAAACCCAAAACCGAAAGTTTTACCGTTGATGGCACTATAGACACATATTACCCTGTTATTTTTACAGATGCGGCATGGAGTGACGGGCCGTTTGAGCTGGAAATTGTTCGTTCTAATGTTCATCAAAACTCAACCAGCAGAGGCGCTCTGCAATCAAAATTCAGGTCGCATGGCACAAACTGGGGGCACGGGGCTGATTTTATTGATGCGGAAATCTATCACAGTGTGCAGCCATTCATAGCCAGATACGAGTATCATCCGCAAACCACCCAATTTATTGTTTGGCTGAAAGGAGGAGCTACAACTTACACTTACAGAACCAACAACACAACTAAAGTAACCGATTTTTCAACAGCTACTAAAAACCTGCAAAACGGTTTCAGCTACGCGCCTCAAACCGATGTAGAATCTTATGTTGTTGCAGGCGGAAAACGCTTGACGGGCAACCTTAACATCACCGGAAAATTCAAATCCAACGGTATTAACGAAATTTCCGATTCTACTTTCAAAACAAATATTGC
>CAYSGX010000267.1:0-4689 GCA_964430605.1 uncultured Chitinophagaceae bacterium | reverse complement strand
CCGCAACTAGGTGTAACTCCACTAGCTCCCTCTTGAGGGCTTGGCCTAGGGCACTGTGCACTAACATCAAAACTCGAAACTGAAAGAACAATCGAAAAAACAAGAAGAGCGCATCTTCTTAATAGCGTAGGGAACACCATAAACGTTGGTATTGGTTTTAGTTGTAATAGCGAAAGTATAAATTTTGTATCAAATTCAAGAAAAAAAATGCAAAATAGTTTTTTTACCGGCAGAAAAACATGTGGATTATTAATTATGACTTCAATAAAATAAAGTACTTCAGCCTAATGTTAAGCCCTTAATATTTTTTTTGTGCTAATTTGAAATATTATCTATTTCCTTAACTATTTCTTTGGGCCTTGCGAAATTTATCATGTGCCCCGCGCGGGAAAATAATTTCAGTGTGATGTTATTGTTTTGCTGAATTAACTGTTTGGCCTGCTTTTCAGCAGGAATAATTTTATCGTTTTTACCTACCAGAATACTAACCGGTTTTTTAATGTTTTTATACAAGTGTTGATTTTTCAGAATAGCATCTTTAACCGACATCAGGTTGGTAAACTCTGCTTTCAATTGCAGCCATGATGATAGCTGGTCTTTAGTAATTGCTTCATAATCTTCTTGCAGCAATTCGGCATTTGGCCTGAATGCGTTTCTGATAAGCTGATGAAAAAAAACAGTTTGTACCCAAAGTATTATTCTGAAAACCAGTAAGCGCAACATTTTTATTTTCAGCAGAAAGAGCAGTGAAAAATACATGAGCCAAACCGTATAAATTAAAGGGGCAAGCAATACATAGCGCGCTTCATATTCAGTATGCAGCGCGGCAAAATTTAATACCAACGCACCACCCAGCGAATGCCCTACGATTATTGGATTAGCAACCTGCAATCTGTCGAGCAGTTCTTTTATTATTTCAATTTGATTTTCTAACGTGTAAGTTTTTTCGCTGGTAATGTAAGAGTATCCCGCTCCGGGGCGGTCAATCAAAATAATCCTGTATTTTTTTTTCAATTCAGCCATTAACGTATGGCTATATAAATAGTCGTTTAACGAGCCTGATAGCCCGTGAATCATCACCACTGTTTTGTGTGTGGTTTTATTATAATTTTCAGGCAGGTGTTCCCAGTAATGCAGCCACACTTCGTGCACATATTCAAACTTTCCGGATGGTGGAAATTTTCTTTTCAGTTTTTCCTGAATTTCGGTTGCAGTCATTTTATGGTTTCAGCTTTTTCATATCACCGGCAACCGCTTTGGCTTGTGCATCGCCTTGCTGTAAATGATTGATTACCGAATGAAAATCTTCTTCACTTTTATTTTGGCTCAGCTTGGCTTTAGCTTCAATTTTTGTAACCACAATTTTAAACGCCACCATTTCTTTCATTAAGTTCTCTTTCAGTTTTTCTGAAAGCGTTTCCCATTGCATACCTTTTCGCTGCATGGCTTCGTAATGATTCATGGTTTGTTGCAGCAGCGCAATAGTCGCTTCTTTATTCAGCTTTTCTAATTTACCATAACAATGTACTGCACTGTAATTCCAAGTGGGTACGCTCACGTGTTTATACCATGAAGAAGAAACATAAGCATGTGCGCCCTGAAAAATCACCAATGTTTCTTCATTTTTTTCTAAGGCATCTGCTAAAGGATTAGCTGCCGCGAAATGCGCGTATAAAACCCATTCATCGTTTTCTTCTTTCAGCATAAAAGGAATATGCACTGCCTGCAAACTGCCCGATACTAACGCGACTAATGTGGCAAATTCATTTTGTTTTACAAGTGCCGCGGCTTGTTGTAAATCTTCCTGCCTGAAATATTTTGGAATGTACATTGGCGTAAAATTATGAACAAAAACAGACAGTGACTAAAATCACCTTGCTGCATGACACAACTCATTAACCTGCGTGTTTTACCAACCTACCTTTGACTTGTAAAAAACGGAAAACATGTCAACAGCAACACAAAAAATTCATATCCAAGATCTTCATTTAGAAAATGAATTATGGCTAAATGAAATTGATTTTATTAAAACTGAACTTAGTTTGTTTGAAAACAAAATGAGTTACCTGGCTTTAGCCAATACAGGAAATAACGACCGCATGGCAAGGTTAGAACAATTACAAAATCAAATGATTCGCCAAAAAGAAGTAACTGATGAAATGAAACATGTGGTTCACCTAAGCGAACAAGAACTGGCAAACAAAGCCAAAGAACTTAACAGCATAGAAATAACACATAAAACTTTTGCCGACCACAGCAAATTAAGGGATGAAATGGAAAGGTATAAAGTGTTGTATCAGCAATTCAAGAAAAATTTAGTCGATTTTATTATTCACTGGAAATAGTTGTTTTATTATATTTTATTGGTATTAGTTGCCATGCCTGACACTAAATGTCGGGCATGGGTATTAAAATAAATGGTATTAAAAAATTAAAAGCATAGTTATGAAAACAAAAAAAAGATGGATGGTGGGTTTAGACAACTCGCTTATTGATAAAGTTGTGATTGAATACACATCTTTTTTGGCGAATATTATAAAGCCTGAAAAAATATATTTCATTAATGTGCAGAAGAACCTGGAAATACCCGAAAGTATAAAACAGAAGTTTCCTGATTTAAGAAAGCCGTTAGATGAAAAATTAGAAGAACAAATGAAAGAAGCGGTTCAGGCTAATTTCCGCAGTTGTAATAATTATGATATAGAGTATAAAGTAATTGAAGGTAACCCGTTTGATGAACTCCTGAACTGGAGCAACATTAAGAACATTGATTTATTTATTGCAGGCAGAAAAAAAGAATTAAAAGGCAGCGGTATTTTACCCAATAAATTAGCCAGAAAAACGCCCTGCTCAGTACTTTTTATTCCTGAAAAACCTGCTTTAAGATTACATGAAATATTTGTGCCTGTAGATTTTTCACAATCTTCTGAAGATGCTTTTGAAGTGGCTTTAAATCTGGCGCATAAAGATGAAGCCAGCACTTTATATGTTCAGCACATATATTATGTTCCGCGGGGATACAGAAAAACACGCCTGGAAGAAGAAGTAGCGGCAGCCATGAAAGAAGAAGTAACCGAACAGTACAATAAGTTATTAAGTAAATTATATACCAGCGGCACACATCTAAGTCCCATTTTTGTCAGCGACTCAACAGGCAGGACTGCCGATATTATTTGTGAAAACGCCCACAAGCGCAATGCCGACCTTATTGTAATGGGACATAAAGGAAGAACAGGTGCCGCAGCCTTACTTATGGGCAGCACTACCGAAAAAGTATTGCGAGTTGAAGATGGCATTCCTGTTTTAGTTGTGAAATAAAGAGAAGTCCATAGTTAATAGGCCATAGCAAGGTTAGTGGTTCATTTTAATGCTGTTGGTATTTTAATACCGGTTGCTGTGAAAACATCTGAATTTTGTTGCTTCGCAGAATATTGGCAAATGTTATAACTTTAATCGCACAAAAAATAAGTTTATGAAAACCATTTTAATTCCAACCGATTTTAGCGACTACAGTAAAAATGCCGCGGTGTTTGCTTTACATATTGCAGGTGAATGCGGATACAATATTCATCTTTTCCATTGTTATCATATACCTGCCGTTGACCCCATGATGCCGGGCGAGATGATTGGCGACCTGAGCGAAAGCATAAAAAAAGATTCTTCTCATCAGTTGGAAGAGTTGAAAAAACAACTGCTCGATTACGCAAGAGTAAAAAATATTTCTGCCGAAATTGAAACCAGCAACAGAATTGGCTTTGCGGTAGAAGAAGTTACAGAAGTAGCCAACGAATTAAACCCTGTGCTGGTGGTAATAGGTTCAAGGCACAGAACCGGCTTGCAAAAATTCCTTTCAGGAAGTATTATTAAACCTTTGCTAGACCATTTAGAACATACCGTTTTAATTGTGCCCGAAAACCGCACGTTTAAAGACAGTAAACCAAAAGTATTGTACGCTACCGATTTTAATGAAGCCGATACTGCTTCTTTAGATAAGTTAATTTCATTTTTCAAACCTTTTGGCGCGCATATAGAATGCCTGCATATTGATACTGAAAACACGCCTCATATCAGCGAGTTTGAATTGTCAGAACTGGAAAGACAATTTAAAGACAAAGCTGCTGACAACACTATTCATTTTGATATTATAAGAGCCGATGATGCTAAAGAAGGGTTGCAAACTTATATCCAGAAAAACGATATTGATGTAGTTTCTACTTTCAGCAAAAAAAGAAACTTCCTGCAGAAGTTGGTAGATTCCAGCATTTCAAAGCAAATAGCGGGTGAAAGCGATATTCCATTAATAGTTTTTAAATAGATTTTTCTATTACTGTTAATTGGTTGTAACTTTAATGTAACTTAAAATTTCGTCTATGAAATTTAACGCTCCCGACTGCGAGCATTGCAAAAGCCGCAAAGATTCGCTTTTTCATTTTTGCCACTTAACAGAAGTACAAGATATTGATGCTTCGAAATCGTGTGCTACTTATAAGCGCGGGCAAATTATATTTAATGAAGGCGCTAACCCTGTGGGCTTGTATTGTGTAAACGATGGCAAAATAAAATTGTATCGTTATGCCTCAGATGGTAAAGAGCAAATTGTGCGCATTGCAAAAGCAGGCGATTTTTTAGGTTACAGCACTTTGCTTTCTGAAAGAAAATATCCGGTTACCGCAGCCGCTTTGGAAGACT
>CAYSGX010000266.1:0-4702 GCA_964430605.1 uncultured Chitinophagaceae bacterium | reverse complement strand
ACCCTTTAAGTTTTACACTACAGTATTCCAAACAATTTCAGTTGATTAATTGATTATATAAATGCTGATTGAAAATTACACAAACAAGAAGGTAACTACTTTGCTATCAAGCTCTCACTTTTTGAATTTTGAGTTTTGGACTTTATATAATTGAGGTCTTTTATCTTTGTGAGTATTAAACAGTTTTTATGAAAGTATATTTAGATAACGCAGCCACCACCGCCATCGATAAAGAAGTTTTAGAAGTTATGTTGCCTTATTTAGAAAACAAATTCGGCAACCCTTCTTCAATACATGCTTTTGGCAGAGAAGCGCGTGCGGCTATTGAGCGTGCCCGCAAAACCATAGCCGCTTATCTAAATGCCTCTACTGCCGAAATATTTTTCACATCGGGTGGCACCGAATCGGCTAATATGGTTTTGTTTGGCGCAGTAAATCATTTGGGTGTTACTGATATCATTACTTCGCCCATAGAACATCATTGTGTATTGCATTCCGCAGAAGAAATAAGTAAATCGGGGAAAGCCAAAGTGCATTATGTGGCTTTAGATGAAAAAGGCAATGTGCGTTTAGATAATTTAGAGCAACTGTTGAAAAACATTAAAGGCAAAACTTTAATTGCCTTAATGCACGCAAACAATGAAATAGGGAATATACTTGATATTGAAAAAACAGGCGAACTTGCTAAAGAACACAATGCTTTATTTTTTACTGATACAGTGCAAACATTGGCACACCATACTTTCGATTTACAAAAGTTGAATATAGACTTTCTAAGTGGCTCGGCACATAAATTTCATGGGCCTAAAGGAATAGGTATTGTCTATATAAAAAGCGGTGTAAAATTGCCTCCTTTAATTCATGGTGGCAGCCAAGAGCGTAATATGCGCAGCGGCACTGAAAATATTTATGGCATTGCAGGCATGGCAAAAGCATTGCAACTAAGCTATGATAATCTTCAAACACACGACCAATATATTACCGGGCTGAAAAATTATTTCTGGAAGCAACTTCAAGAGATTGTTCCGGGAGTGCAGATAAACGGAAACTATGGAGAACACTCGCTTTGCACTGTGCTTAATGTATTATTTCCTGAAAACGAAAAAGGCGATTACATGCTTTTCAATTTAGACATTGAAGGCATTGCGGTTTCTGCCGGAAGCGCCTGCAGTTCGGGATCAAATGTAGGCTCACATGTATTGCAGGCCTTAAATGTTCCTGTAGGATGCAGTGCCGTGCGTTTTTCTTTTTCACGCTTCAATACTAAAGAAGAATTAGACTATACTTTAGAAGTACTGAGCAATATGTTTGTTAAAGCGTAGTGTAATATGCATCAAGTTTTGCCAAAACAAAAGCCGGAAGTATATAATTTCCGGCTTTTGTCATTTAAGATTATATTAAGGTAAAGCAACAATACTATTTATTATCGCCTCCCTGCTTAATCATTTCTTCAACACCATTGGTAAATGCTTTTACATCTTGCATATAACCCGTTTTCCCTAAACCGTTAATTGAAAACTGATTGGTTTTGGCATCTTTATTCAAATGAAAAACCCATACTGTCGGGTAGCCGGTTACACCAAATGCTTGTTGCAAACCCGCATTTTGTTGCTGAATATTTTCGGGCAATTGTTTTCTTCTCGGAAAATCGAGTTCTAATAGTACCACATTTTTGGCAGCCCACTGTTTAAATTCAGGCTTGCTGAAAACATCATTGGTTAACCTGATACACCAGCCGCACCAGTCGCTGCCGGTAAAGTTTGCCATTATCGGTTTTCCGGTTTTTTTAGAAATTTCATAGGCTTCATCTACGCTCACCAACCAACCCTCGTTATGAGCCTTGTATGTTTTGTCTGCCTGTGCAAAAATTGAGGAAGTAATAAATAATGTAAAAATCAGAGCAAGAATATTTTTCATAATAAAAGTTTATTTCGCCTTTTTTAGCAAATACCATGCTAAAATAATGCTTTAAGTCCATTTTATACTGAAAGTAGTTAAGATTCCGAAGGAAGCGCAACGTACTTTCAGTTAATACCGAATGTTCTGAACTTAATTTTTTCTAAAACCTGAGTTGTTTCGGTATATACCAAATGTATTTATAAAGTAGTCCGATATTTTCTGATATAATGCCGTAACAACAACCGTTTAGGACAATGTAATCGAGCTATTATAGAGGTGCTAACGGTATTACTTAAAATGCTTTATTGAAGTTACATTTTAAGCGGTTTTAAAATTGGAATTATGTAATTCCACTCATGTAAAACTACGCATTAGCGCATAGTAACTATTTCATTATCAACCCGTATAAAATTATAGTTGTCGCAAGCAACTAAACCCATACAACATGAAACAGTTCTACACAAAACTTACGCATGTAATTTCTCCGGGAACTATCATAAAATCATTTGTACTGATTTTTATGGTAAGCTTTGCGACTTTAAGAATACAAGCCCAATCGTCAGGATTATGCGATGCAGATGTACCGTTTTATCTGGTTGATTTAAGTTACAGCCCATCGGGGAATTTTATTTCGCCCAGCGATTCCAGAGCAAATAATTGTTGCGGCACTTCCTTTCCTGACAGATGCGTAGAGTTTGAAATTTATTTACACGAGTCTTCTACAGGAATTATGTTTGACATATACTCCGGGGCAATGCCACCGGGAGCCATGTTTTATCAGGTTAATTGCGGCCTGCCTGTTCCTGTTGGGCAATCAGTATGTTTATCGGGACAAGGGCCTCACACCATTACATTTTGTAAACCGGGTAATAATCCTAATGCCTATTACATAGAATCAATTCCCGCGGAATATTTGATACAAGACACTGCTACAAGAATGGGTTGTAGTGTAATGTTAAGAGGCGAAGGTTTAGATGCCTCAACAGTAACATGGAATGATATTACCGGAAATGGAATTTATAACAGCTTACTTTCCTGCACTACAGGCTGTAATGAATCAATTTTTACACCGGTTGCAGGTATTCCTGCTCAAATACAATATGAAGTATGTGGTTCGGTATTAGATACTGTTTGCAATAATTATTATCCTGTATGCGATACTTTAACGGTTACTGATTATCCTGAAATAGTTATTACATCGCCAACACTGTTCAGGTACTGCGCTGCAACGGGAGGAATTCTTATAAACCCAAGTGTAGCGGGTGGTAATGGGGATTATACTTACACCTGGCGTGATAGTCTTGGAAATATTGTTTCAAACAATAAACCATATTTTGCCGCTGAAGGAAGTTATACTTTTAGCGTAACAGACGGGTTTGCAGATTGCCTGCCCGGTGTTATAAATATTACTGTTGAAAGAGATTTACCGGCTATTGTTAATGCAGGTGTTAATCAGGCAATTTGTTCAGATGTAACAACCATTCAATTAAATGGCGATATACAATTAGCCCCATCGGGTGTGTGGTCGGGTGGTACCGCGCCATTAAATTTTCCCAATTCAGTATTGAATAATGAATACACTATAACGCAATCGGATATTGACAACGGAAGTATTCAGTTTATTTTGCGCTCGGTGGACGATACGGTGTGCCCTGCTTACAGAGATACTATTGTTTACACTATTACTTCGCCATTGGTTATCAATACGGTAGTAAACCAAATAAGCTGTAATGCCACAAATGATGGCGCTGTAATAGTAAATGTATCGGGTGGCACCGCGCCTTATCAATATGCTATTGATGGCGTAAATTATCAGGCAAGCAATACCTTTTCTAATTTAAGTGATGGCGATTTTACTATTGATGTCAGAGACGCTTCAGGTTGCGGAATATTTGCCGATGTAAATATTGCTACGCCAATGGCTATGAGTGCTGTGATAAATGTAAATAACCCTGTTTGTGCAGGCGGAAGTATTAATTTGTCAGCTTTTGCCAATGGAGCAACCCAATATAACTGGACCGGCCCGAATGGTTATAATGCAACAGGCAGCGATGTAACCATTAATAATGCTGCTTTATCAAGAACCGGGTTGTATCGTGTAACCATTTCAAACGGCTATTGTACTTTATATGATTCTATACAGGTAACTGTATTTGCCGCGCCTGTAGCCAATGCCGGAACAGATACTTCGGTGTGTGCAGGAAATATTGTAATTCTTGGCGGCAACCTAAGTGCAACAGGCGGTACATCACCATATAATTATAATTGGCTGCCTGTTACCGGTTTAAGTAACGGCAATGTGGCAAACCCTGCATTAATAGTAACGCAAAGCAATAATTACGAATTAACAATTACCGATGACAACGGCTGCCTTGCTACCGATATCGTTGAGATAGTTTTGGGCAGATGCAATGAGATATGTACTTCTGCAAAAGGCCCAAATATTTTAGGCCCTATTGGTTCTTTTTCTGAACCCTATATGGTTCCGAATAACGCTGCTCATAATTGTTTGAGGAACGGATTAAATACTTACTCGCAAGTAAACAATATTGCATTGCCCAAGCCACAGCAAACTACTTATACTTACACTTCAGACAATGGCGGTTTATTTCCCGAAGGCAGATATACTTTTATTAAAAACATGGGAGACCTTACAGGCGCTTCCTGCCTGCATACCCGCTTTCATGCTGTTGACCACACTGGCGATGGCGGCTATTTTATGGCGGTAAACGGCTCACCCGATTTAGCTCAGTATGGCAATACATTTTTCAGGTTAGATTCTATACCGGTGTGCCCTAATACC
>CAYSGX010000265.1:0-4706 GCA_964430605.1 uncultured Chitinophagaceae bacterium | reverse complement strand
AACAGATTTTCTCGGTAGCTTTACTTTAGGCATCGCTTAGTTTTTTTGCGTGGAAGAATAGGTTCTTACAATGCTGAATCCTGCTTCATCTATGCTGTAAGTAAGTTTGTCAATCTTTGTGGTAAAGTAATTATAAAATATAATGGCAAATGCCGAAGTGGCAATTCCCAAAGCGGTATTAATCAAGGCTTCGGAAATACCGTTTGCCAGTGCAACAGAATCGGGAGCACCCGCATGAGCCAGAGCCGCGAACGCTTTAATCATCCCCAATACTGTTCCCAATAAAGCGAAAAGCGTGGCGATGGTGGCGATGGTAGCTATAATTACAAGGTTTTTTTCCAACGCAGGCATTTCCAACTGGGTGGTTTCTTCCAAATCTTTTTCAATGGCAAGCAATTTCTGCTCTTTATTCAAGCCGGGTTCGTTCAGCATATCATTATATTTTTTCAAGCCCGATTTTACTACGCTGCCAAGCGAGCCTTTTTGTTTGTCGCATTCCGCAATAGCATCGTTAATGTTGCCGGAAAGCAACAGGCTTCTGATTTTGGCAAGAAACTTATCGGCATCTCCTTTTCCGCTCGCTTTAGATACAGTAATGAAACGCTCAATGGAAAACGTAATTACCATAACAAAAAGCGATAACAAAATAGGAACAATGAATCCGCCCTTGTAAACAAGCCCAAGATAGTTGCCCTGAAGGGGATGGTTGTTAGGATCGTTGCCTTCAAAATTGGAAGGGCTCCCTAATACGAAAATGTAAATCAGGATACATACCCCGATTATCAAAGGAATGGCGAATGTTGCAAATTGAGATTGTAAGAATCCACCGGGTTTAGAGCCGGATGCTTCATTTAGCGTTTGTTTTGACATTTGTTATTAATTTTTTGTGAAAAAATGAATTGGCGAAAATAAGGGTTTGAATTTTGAAAATACAGTTTTAACATAAATTTTAACATAAAAATAATTCCCAAATCAGCAGGCAGCGTTCCCAAATGTAAAGGTTCAACAGCTTGGATTTTAAAATTTAAAGAACGCAAATATAAGCCATTTGGTATAACGGGGGCATATTTCGGTTTATTTTTCACAGGTTTTTTATTAATTTGTTGCAATAAAATAACGGGAAAATTGATTTTATAGCCTTACCTGTTCTCTGATTTTTACATTATACCCAACCAACACAGGTTTTGGAAAATAAAAGAGTTGGGAAGTAGAAATTGTGTGCCAACAAATTGAGCAGTTCATTTTCGCGTTTATGAATATTTTGAAAAAAACATAATCCTGCACTTGTTTGGAGAAGTTATACCGTTTATATTTCAATATTAGTCTAATGTCTTACGGTATAAACCATTGTAGATTTCAAAGCCGTCCCGCATAATCAAACTACTTTTGAAATACAAATTGGTATTTTAACGTGAGTTCGACATAAGAAAGAACGTAATTAATTGGTTATCAATTTAACAAAGCAACTATTTCTGGAAATTTTTAAAAAATGAAGCTGTTTATCTGATATTTCAAATAGATGTACCCAGCAAGAGGTACTTCATTAAGCTGAGAACATAACAATACCTTTAATTTACTGGCTCTTTTAAAAACAGTTATATCGAACTCACGTTATTTTACCAATTAGCAAATTAATCTTGGCATTAAACGATAAAATGATTTTGAAATTATCGGCAATCCGTTTCTCCTTTGCAATGTGGTGTTGGTACTACTAAGATTGTTATCTCGCTTGAAGACAAGGGATTTCCCTCAAATGGAGCGTTAATTTTTTACCGCTTAAACCGAACTCAGGTTAATTGCTACTTGTATTTAGCATCTAATTTTTCATATTTCTTTTTCAGGTTTTGTTTCAGCTTATCCCTGTTGGCATAGAGCCATGTATTGAACCACAAAAAGAAGTTGGGGAAAAATCTTTTCAGTATATAAAACAACTTTGCGCGCTTTGGCAATATGATATAAAACTTTTTGTCGCCTGCTTTTTTCAGAATATAATCGGCTACCTTTTCAGCCTCTAAGCCCGATGTTGCCAATAATAATTTTGCGGTTTCAATTTCTTCAGGGTTTCCTTTTGCATGTTGCACGATATTGGTTCTGAAAAAAGTGGGCATCACCACCGAAATGTTTACGTTATCCCGGGTAATTTCAGCATATAAAGTTTCTGACAAAGACAACACCGCAGCTTTGGTAACATTATATGGCGACATGGTGGCAGCACTTGAAAACGCGGCCGCGCTGGCAATATTGATGATTTGCCCCGCTTTTTGTTTTTTCATTACAGGCACAAAAAAATGGCAGCCGTAAATAACACCCATTTGATTTATGCCCACCATCCATTTCCAGTTGTTGAGCGGGTAATCTTCAAATATAGTTCCATCGCCCACACCTGCATTATTAATGAGTAAATCAATACCATTAGTTACTGCTAAAAATTTACCGGCTACCTCTTTATAATTGTCTTCATCTGAAACATCTAAGCCATAAGTAATGGCTTTGCCACCCAACTGATTTATCTCTTGCGCGGTTTGTTGCAGTTTGTCTTCACTAATATCGCAAATGCCAATAGTCCAGTTTTCTTTAGCCAATGCCAGACAAAATGCTTTACCTAAGCCCGAAGCCGCACCTGTTATAAATGCCCTTTTCTGCGGAAACTTTTTAGTGAGTTGATACATAAAAATAATCTAAATGGTATGAAGTTAGGAATTTGTATTGATTATAAAACAAATAAAAAGGCATCGCATAAAGCGATGCCTTCTGAACATATAAAACCGGAAAGAAAAAAATCTAACCGCTTTTTATTTTTTACTAGTTAAACAAAACAAACTTAACCCCTACTTCTATTAAACCCGCGACATTTCTGGTTGCACCCCTGTTGCCCGAAGCATCTCTGGCCAATATTAACGCGGCCTTTTCATCATCAAACGCTGAAGTAATGTCGCCATCTAAACGAAGGCCAACATGTGGCTGAATTTTCCCATCGTTGATATTAAACAACATTCCGAAGCCTAAGACACCACCAATGGTTACACCTTTATGAGCATCTTCATACGTATAAAATGCAGGCCTTGTTAAAATATTATCATTCAGGCTGGTTCCATTTATTTCAGCATCTTTTCCAACTAAAAAACCAAATTGAGGCCCTACATAAAAGTATCCGCCCACAACATTATCGGAAGAAGAATTTACATGCAACAAAAGAGGGATTTTCAGATAAGTTACTTTTCTGAAATAATCGTTATTGATTCTGTCAACATATTTTAATCCCTGAAAAGAAAATAAAAACTGAGTACCTACACCCACTTTATCGTTGAAATGATAATTTACCGTTGGGCCAAAAGCGGCACGCAAAGTTAAGCCGTCATAGCGCACATTAGCATCGTCAGAATCTTGTTTATTTAATTGGGCAGCGAATTGCGGCCCGCCAATAATACCAATGTGTAATCCTTTTTGAGCAAACAAAACACTTGCTGAAGCAAGGCACAAAAGCGAAAGAATAATCTTTTTCATCTTGAATAGTTTTAATTTTGAACTGTAAAAATAATCAAAACATTTATCCTTCCGGTGCAAGAGCTAAAAGTTTCATTAATACAAACTGAATTGTTTTGGGAGAACAAAGCTCAAAACCTTACAATGTTTTCAGGCTATATTAATGAAGTTGAAGAAGTTACAGACATTATAGCACTGCCCGAAATGTTTACCACAGGCTTTTCAATGCAGCCTGAATTATTTGCCGAAACAATGAGTGGCGAAACTATTCAGTGGATGTTGCAAAAAGCCAAAGAAAAAAACGCGGTTATTACAGGAAGTATAATCATAAAAGAAGATGGAAAATATTTCAATCGTTTAATTTGGGCACAACCCGGTGGCGAAATTTTTTATTACGATAAACGTCATTTATTTACGCTAAGCGGTGAAGAACAACATTATTCCGCAGGAAAAGAAAAACTAATTGTTGAATATAAAGGCTGGGAAATTTGTCCTTTAATTTGTTACGATTTAAGATTCCCTGTGTGGTGTAGAAATAGACGACAGACTATGGACGACAAGTTGGGAAAGCTGGCTCTCCCCCTTTTTAAGAGGGAGACAGAGGAGGTTTATGATTTATTACTTTTTGTAGCTAACTGGCCCGAAAAAAGAAATACCGCATGGAAAACGTTGTTGCAGGCACGGGCTATAGAAAATCAGGCTTATGTAATTGGTGTAAACCGAATTGGCAACGATGGCAACAATATTTATCATTCGGGTGACAGCAGCGTAATAGACCCAATGGGAGATGTAGTATTTTCGCAAAGCGATTTGCCTTTCGTAAAAACATTTACCGTAAGTAAAGAAAGATTGCTTTATGTACGGGAAAAATTGCCTTTTTTAAATGATGCCGATGAGTTTTTAATATCTTAACGATATTATAAACCGGCACCATTCAAATGTGGTGGCTGACAAAGAAGAAATGAACAGACAACGCAACACCAACATTTCTCTTTATGTAAATTAACTACCAATAAGAAAGATTATGGCAAAGAATAAAAAAATAGAAATTGGTGGTAAGGAAATAAGCATCATCTCTCAAAAACAGGATGATTATATTTCGCTGACAGATATGGCGAAAAGCCAAATGCAGGAAGCCATCATCATAAAATGGCTGACCCTGAAAAGCACCATTGAATACATTGGCGAATGGGAAGCATTGTACAACCCCGATTTTAATTATA
>CAYSGX010000264.1:4278-4718 GCA_964430605.1 uncultured Chitinophagaceae bacterium | reverse complement strand
AGCCCGGCAAGCCGTATCAGCAGGATTGGAAAAAAATTGATTCGTTAGTCAATCTCGGGCAGCCCGAAACGGTGGTGAAAGCCATTGATGCCGTGTATCAGAAAGCCAAAGAAGAACACAACTACGCGCAGATTATCAAAGCCGTTATTTACAAAACCAACAACAACTGGCACGAAGAAAATGCCGAAGAAAACAATATCCGTTTTATTGAAAACGAACTGAAGCAAATTCCGTTTCCGTCAAAGCCGTTGCTGCAATCTGTCCTTGCGGAAAAATACTGGAACTACTACCAAAACAACCGCTACAAAATTTTACAGCGCACCGTTACGGCTGATTTTAAGAATGACGATATACAGACATGGGATGCCGAAAAATTTGCATTGAAAACTGCCGAACTCTATGCCGCAGCATTAGAAAATGCCGACAGCTTAAAGCGTGTG
>CAYSGX010000264.1:0-4268 GCA_964430605.1 uncultured Chitinophagaceae bacterium | reverse complement strand
CTTACGCGGGTTCAAAAACATTGCGCCCAACGCTCTATGATTTTCTGACGCACCGTGCCATTGATTTTTTCAGCAACGATGAAACAGGCATGACCAAGCCGAGCGACCTTTTCAAAATAGATGATGCAGGCGTTTTCAGCGAAGCCGAAAAATTCATCGCCCTGCGCGTAGCTACCACCGATTCGCTTTCGCACGATTACAAAGCGTTGGTATTGTTCCGCCAGCTTACCGCTTTTCGTTTGGAAGAAAAAGATGCCAATGCTTTGGTTGATTTGGAACTGAAACGCCTGAAATATATGCAGCGCAAAAGCATTGTGTCCGATAAAGACAGCTTGTATTTGCAGGCATTGCTGAAATTAGAAACAACATATAAAAGCGACACTATTTCTGCACGAACAGGTTTTGAAATCGCGCAATATTATTTCAATGAAGGAAATAAAAAATCTGCCACGAACCTGTCCCCCCTTGAGGGAGGCAAGGGGGGTGATGGGTTTGTCCGTTCGTTAAGCAAGTGCGAAGAAGTAATCAAACGCTTCCCCAACACACTTGGCGCACACAACTGCGAAGTCTTAAAATCTAAAATTCTTCAACCCTCACTTTCTCTGCAAATTGAAAATGTGAACGTTTCTGCCAAGCCGTTTCTTGCCTTTGTCAACTATAAAAACTTAGATAATATTCACCTGAAAATTGTAAAAGCAGACGAGCAGTTGAACAAACTGAACGACCGCTACGAGCAGGAAAAATTTATTGCCGAACTCAACAAGCGTAAACCCGAAACGCAATGGGAGCAAACGCTTCCCGAAACCAAAGACTATCGTAATCATTCAACGGAAATAAAAATCAATGCGCTGCCTTTTGGAAAATATTATGTGGTGGCAAGCGTTGATAAAGATTTTGAAGGCGACACCAATGCGGTCGTTTATGCCCGTTTCTGGATTTCCAATTTGAGTTTCATCACTGAAAACAACAACGAAGGCAACCTCGAAATTTATGTGTTGGACAGAACAAGCGGACATGCCGTTCCTTCCGCAGAAATTAAAACCTATACCGAGCGATACAACTACAACACCCGCGAATACGATTACAAATTCAGCGGCAGCTACAAAACCAACAGCGAGGGCTACGCGCTTGTTTCGGGCAAGGGCAACTACGATAATTTCAAGTTGGAAATCGTTCATAAAAATGACAAGCTCGATTTGAGCGATTACTTCTACACTTCTCGATACAGCGACAACACACGCACACAAGCCCGTGCTTTCCTGTTTACCGACCGCGCCATTTACCGCCCCGGGCAAACGGTTTTTTTCAAAGGCATTTTAATTGAATCCTCTTCAAAAGAAAATAAAATAAAATCCGGTCAGACGGTTATGATTACACTTCGCGATGTAAATTACCAAGTGGTTAAAGAACAGATACTCACATCTAACGATTACGGAACATTCAACGGCAATTTTATTTTACCTTCAGGCGGGTTGAACGGCAATTTCACTTTGAAGGTCGAAAATTTCGGCAGTAAAAATTTCCGCGTGGAAGATTATAAGCGTCCGAAATTTGAAGTGAAGTTTGAACCTGTTAAGGGCAGCTACAAAGTGAACGAAACCATAGCGGTAACAGGCAACACGAAGATGTATGCAGGCAGCAATGTGGACGATGCGCAGGTGAAATATCGCGTGGTGCGCAATGCCCGCTACCCGGTTTGGTGGGGCTGGTGGTGGCGCGACCGCTTCCCTTCTTCGCCCGCGCAGGAAATTATTTCAGGCGAAACCAAAACCGATGCCGAAGGCAATTTTACGGTGCGCTTCACTGCCGTTCCCGATTATGGTTTGGCTCAAAACACTTCGCCCATTTTCACTTACATGGTGTATGCCGATGTTACCGACATTACAGGTGAAACGCGCAGCAGCCAGACATCTGCAAGCGTGGGCTATATTGCGTTGGAAGCCGATTTGGATTTGAAAGAAACGCTGCTGAACAACGAAGCCGTCCGCATAAAAATTATTACGCAAAACCTGAATGGTGAATTTGAACCCGCCAAAGGAACGATTACTATTCATCAATTATCTGCTCCCGATAAATTGCTGCGCAAAAAATTGTGGCAGCAGCCCTCGCAGTTTGCAATGAAAGAAAACGATTACGAAAAAGATTTTCCGCATGATGAATACGAAGCGAAAAACAATTTCAGCGAATGGAAAAAAGGCAAGCAAGTAATGACACGAACTTTCAACACCGAAGAAGAAAAAGAATTGGTGTTGAAAGAATTGGTTACATGGGAACAAGGCGCATACATTGCCACGCTGAAAACCGAAGATAAATTCGGCAACGAAGTGAAAGCGGAAAAATATTTTACCGTGCTGAACCCAACGAGCAAGCAAATGCCCTTTCCGAAATACGATTATTTCTATGCGGAAAAAACCACCGCAGAGCCGGGCGAAAAAGCAAAACTGATTATCGGCAGCGCGGCAAAAGATGTGAAGGTGCTGTATGAATTATGGCACGACAACAAGATGATTTCGCGGCAGTGGCTTGTGCTGAATAACGAAAAGAAAACCATTGAAATTGCGGTTGAAGAAAAGCACAGGGGCAATATCACTGCCACGTTTGCTTTTGTGAAAGACAACCGCAGCTATCATTTTTCGCAGCTTATAACCGTGCCATATACCAACAAAGAACTGAAAGTGGAATGGGAAACTTTCCGCGACAAATTAGCGCCCGGGCAGCAGGAGCAATGGAAGCTGAAACTGAGCGGCAGCAAGGGCGAAAAAGTTGCTGCGGAATTGTTGGCGGGCATGTATGATGCTTCGCTCGATGCGTTTGTTGCCAACTACTGGAACTTTAATATCTGGAGCAGCAGCGGTTATGCCACATCGTGGAGCAGCAATCAGAATTTCCGTGCAGTTTCGGCATTGTCGTTTCAAAATCGTTTTGAAGAAATCGGTTACGAGTGGCAGGGATATGATGAGTTGAATTGGTTTAATGTTTATGGTTATTATGGAAGAGGAAATATCAGATATAAAGGTGCAAGAGCAGGCGGCAGCGATTATTATGTTGATGGTGTTCAAATGGCTGCTACAATGAAAGTTGCAGATTCCGCAGAAGGTGAATCTAATATAGTTGATTTAGCTACTTCCGACCTAATAACTTTAGAAGAATCTGTTGATTCAAAAAATCATAAATCCGAAATCATAAATCATAAATCTGACGTTGATATTGTTCCAAGAACCAACTTACAGGAAACCGCTTTCTTCTTCCCTAATCTCGAAACAGATGAAGACGGCAAGGTGATTATCAGCTTCACCATTCCCGAAGCGTTAACGCGCTGGAAGTTTATGGGCTTCGCGCATACCAAAGAATTGCAGTCGGTTCTTTTTAACAAAGAAACTGTTACGCAGAAAGATTTAATGGTGTTTCCCAATGCGCCAAGATTTTTCCGTGAAGGCGACAGAATTTCTTTCACTGCAAAAGTTTCCAACCTCAGCGAAAACGATTTGGAAGGAACGGCAAAGCTCACGCTGCTCAACGCACTCACTTTAGAACCTATTAATGAAGCATTAGGCAACACCAAGCCCGAAATTTCTTTTGAAGCGAAGAAAGGACAAAGCGCATCATTATCATGGTCGCTGAAAATTCCGCAGGGGATAGAAGCCGTTACGTATCGCATTACCGCTTCCGCAGGCAGCTTTACCGATGGCGAAGAAAGCACCCTGCCCGTTCTCACAAACAGAATGTTGGTTACGGAAACTTTGCCTTTGTGGATTAAGAGTAATCAGACCAAAACATTCAAGTTAGACAAACTGATTGCATCGGACAAAGGTTCTGCTACGTTGAGAAATCAAAACCTGACACTTGAGTTTACTTCCCAACCCGCATGGTATGCTATTCAAGCATTACCTTATTTAATGGAATATCCTTACGAATGTGCCGAGCAGACTTTCAACCGATTGTATGCCAACAGTCTGGCAACGCATATCGTAAACAGTTCGCCCAAAGTGAAAACCGTTTTTGAGCGTTGGAAAAATACCGATGCGCTGTTGAGCAATCTTTCCAAAAATCAGGAACTGAAAAATGTTTTGCTGGAAGAAACCCCTTGGGTATTAGATGCGCAAAATGAAACGGAAAGAAAAAAGCGCGTGGCGTTGCTGTTTGATTTGAACACCATGAGCCACCAAACCGAAACTTCCATAAGCAAACTGGAAAAAATGCAGTTGCCCAATGGCGGGTTTCCGTGGTTCAGCGGCATGAGAGATAATGAATACATCACGCTGTATATT
>CAYSGX010000263.1:0-4730 GCA_964430605.1 uncultured Chitinophagaceae bacterium | reverse complement strand
CCATAATACTCTATCCTTTGGTTTGGAGATACTACCAACTTCAGCCATTCCGAATCTTGGAACAATCGACCATTACGGCTTTCCCAAAATTTATGGTATTCAAATTCTGTAATTGGTTTAATTGATTCCAGCCCCATTTAATTACCTATTGATAAAGTTCTTGTAATTCATGTAATTAGCTTCGAAAGAATACCTTTTCTCTACAGTATCTCTTGCCTTATTGCCAATGCTCTGTATATTTTTCAAGTTTGAAATAGCCTTGTTTAAGGCATCTGTCCAGTCATCATTTACAGGATTCACCAACCAACCATTTACATTATCTTCTATTATATCGTTGTTCACTGTAATTGCAGAGGCAATTCCCGGTATACCTAACCCCATGTATTGTAGGAGTTTAAAACCACACTTACCTCTACTGGTCGCATTGTTCTGAAGCGGCATAAGACCAATGTCAATGGTTTTCAGGAGATCAACTTCCGTTTCCAGTGAAAATAATTTAAAATCAACAGGAAACTCCGCACCTAAATCATAGGTTTGAACCCCCGCAATAACAAGTAATCGTATTTTGGTATTTTTAGCAACATTATTCATTGCGGGAATTATTGCTCTAAGTAATCCTAAGTTTTGATTCCCCCCTATCCATCCAAATTTTACCTCTTCTATGTTAAAATTATATTTTTTAGCAGCATATTTGGTGTAATGAACACAAGTGGGAATAACACAAATATTATAATCATCAATTTGATTATTATTATTTTTGAGTAACATTTTTAAATAAGTACTACCCGGCATGAATCCATTATAGTAGCAAAACGATGAATAAAATTGATTATTTACAGTTAACATAATTTTTTGAAACAATGACTTTTCTCCTGTATTAGTTTCTGAACCAATATCATCATCAAAGTCCAAGATTCTATTTGGATGTGCAGCCATCAAAAGTTTTTCCATAAATAAATCACCATATTGGCAATATACAAGAATATTTCTTCTTACAATAACATGCTTAAAATTGCGTGAGTGATGTATTTGTTTTATTCTCTTTAATATACTTTTAATTAAAAACTTTTGTAAATTTTCCGGGGCAGTTTGCTTAAAAAAATCCTTGGCATATCTTATAATGAAGACAGATTCTACAGTGTAACGATCTAATTCAAGTAAGTCTTTCCAGTGTTTTACACGGTAATTGTATCCTGCTCCATCCTCAGTAAAACTTTCCAGATATATTATATCCTTGCTGGCATTTTTAAAGCCTACAAATTTATAATAGAAAGTCAAAAGTTTGACAACAATAAATAATCCATAAAACTGAATTACAAATAGAATATTCTTCAACCTTTTCAACTAAACTGATTTTATGAATTTGCCAAAGGAAATTTTAAAAACTTTTGATTTGCCCAATTCAAAAATTTTCATTTTGATATAAATTATCCAAAATTTAATTAGAATAAATTTTTCTATGGTTTTAAAACCTGCCTTTTCTACTCCTTTTAGTGATGGAATATTTTCACTATCAACATATGCTTTAATTACCTTATCAGGATTATCTTGAATCGCAAACTTTAATGCTGCTGTATAAATCCCCAATCTTAAGAACGATTCATGTGTTTTACTCCAAGCAGAAAAAGCTTCATTGTTTTTTATTTGATAAATAAAGTTACTGCCAACCAAACACCTATCAGAAGTATAAAAAATCCATGTTCTAAAAGCACAATTACCATTATAATAACCATAATAACCTTTATGTCCTAATGACAAGAACCTTTTGAATGCATCTAAATCTTCCTTAGTGTTAAATGACAAACCATCTTCTAAATTGTCTGGTGTTATAGCTTTAAATTCAATTCCCTGAATTTTCTCATAGGGCATTTTATTTATTACCTTAATAATGTTGGCATTTTCAATAGTTAGCAACTTCATTTGTTATATATTAAGCTATCTTTTTTACAAAAATCAATTTTATCGAAGTTTTTAAATCATTAATAGATCTAACAGAAATGAAAAGTTTTAGATTTTCTATAAAAGATTTTACTCTCTTATTATTAGATTTATACTCTTCTATTACTTTTACCTTCCAATAAAATGATTGTTTTTTTAATATTTTCTTTCTTTCTATGCTTAAATCCTTAGAAAGTTGCTCAAATAAGCTAACGTTACTTTTAAAAATCATCAATCTATCTCCATAAGAAGAAATTCCTCCTGGATGCTTTCGATAGGCCCCCATAACTTCATTCATGTAATAAAAGTTACCTTTGTCTGCTAAAAGTGCCGTTAATAAACGATCGCCACTAATAACATCTACAAATTTTAGAAATATGTTATGTTTTATTACATTTCTAAACACTAAGCTTGCCGTAGGGATAAACCATCCCCTTACCAAATCATCGAAACGATACACCGTATTCGTATCAATTTCAGGTTGATAACACATAACTTCACTTTCTACCCTTACCACTTTCACTTTATGAAACACCGCTACATATCCGACATTGTTTTCACTTTCCAAAAAATCCACCTGTTTTTGCAGTTTTAAAGGGTCTGTCCAGTAGTCATCTCCTTCGCAGAGGGCGATGTATTTGCCTTGTGCATACGACATACAAGTTGCCATGGGCCTAACTCCTTTAGACCACGTATTTTCCTTTTCCAAAATCGGACGAATAACATTGGGAAATTTAGCGGCATATTCTGCTACAATTTCAGATGTACCATCTTTTGAGGCATCATCACGAATAATGATTTCTACCGGAAAATTTGTTTCTTGCATCAGAAAACCTTCAATAGCCTCTGTAATAAATTTACCATGTTGGAATGTTGTGCAACAAACACTTACCATTGGTTTTTCAGGCAACTGCTGAGCGCTTTCTTTTAAAGCTGTTAAATTATTTTGGTTTTTTATAGTCAATTTATCAGTCGTTTTACTTTTTCTACTACTCTTTCCGAGTTGTTACAATCTCTATAATTGAAAAACAGATTTTTGGTAATTTCATTAGCTTCCGTTTTTTCTGAGCGTTCAAGTTGTCTGTCTAACTCATTTATCAAATCTTCAAAACTCTTGAAAACCTTACCTGAAAAAATCATATTCAAGTCATAGATTAGTCCGTCTTGCTCGGTTTTATAATTTTTTAAATCATAAGCAAAAGAGAGATTCGGTTTGTCTAAATACAAAGTTTCTAAAGCCACACTGGAATAATCGGTAATCAGTACATCACATTCTCTTGCCAGAGCAGAAAATTCGGGTATTATATTTTGCGAGCAGTCAAAAATCAATTTATCATCAATGTATTGGTCTAAGTTAAAATATTTCTCATCGTTTTTAAAATAATGAGGTCTGTAACCTAAAATTGCATTATTCTTTTCTAATATGTCTTTCAGTTTTTGAATTTCATTTTCGTTGAACTGATAATAATAAGCGTTTTCAGAAATGGCTGTTTGCCGGTAAGTTGGAGCATAAACCACCAACTTCTTTGCTTGCTTTATTTTTTGTAGATTCCTAACGGAATTTCTGATATACAATGGCAGCTTTTCTGTATCCATCAATAAAAAATCATTTCTGGGAAGTCCGGTTGTCCAAATCTGTGTATAGTTCAGCGGGTAAAACATAGCTGCCATAACTAATCCATCTACCTCCGAAGAAGTAATAAGTCCTGTGTAAAACTTGCGTTCATACTGCCTGAAAGATGAGCGGTCTGTTCTTTTCCGTGTATTATCATTGGCAGCATACAGAAGTCTTTTCATAGATATGCCGTGCCAAAGATTAACTACAACCCGCTTTTTTAAGTTTACTTTCAGAGGAACAAAACCTCTTTTTCCAAAGCGAATGGAGAAGTCCATAGAAAGTGAATGGGTAACAAAAACAACTTTACAACTTAAAAGTAAGTAGTATGCCTTTATTGTTCCCTGCTTCACTAATTCATAATTAGCAGCATCCTGAATATCAATTTCACTATCAGATTCTCTATAGAAAATTATTTTCTTAATGGCACTATCTTTCTTAATAAATTCAAATATGGCTCTTTGGTTTTCTACAAATTTGGTGGAGCGTAAATGATGTGTTGCAAAGGCCCATACATTCTTTTTCTTTGGAACAAAAAAATCCAAGATTTTCCAAATAAATGCCAATAATTTATATTGAAATTTCTTTATTATCAATTTTACTTAAATAATTTTCTAGCTAAAATTAAATCATCCTCAAAATCGACCTCAACGAAATCGCTGTCTCCAATGTCAAATACATTTATATTCTTTTTTTTGTCCTGAATAGCAGATTCCATCACAGATTCCATATAGACATGCAGGTTTTTTGATAATAGTTTCCGGGATGTTACTGCCAAATAGTCTAATGTATTACGGGAAAATCTGGCAATTCCTAAAAATTCTCCGTCAGCCTCTTCAGCAACCATTTCTTTGTTTATTTTTGCCAACTTTCCATCAGCATCAAGTGCTACTTTCATCTCCTCTTCCCCACATTTCTTCTGTTTATAGGGCAAGACAAAGTCACCTACTTCTTTTTTTAAACGATACCAAACGGAATAATCCACAATCGTATCAGCGTGTAAAAATAGGAAGTCGTCCTTGATATAAGGTAAAGCCATATAAAGAGATCCCAGAACATTGCATGAATTCCAAAAAGGATTGTAAATACAGGCTACATTTTTTAACCCTTTTACGTGGTTCTCTATCTTTTCTGACTGAAATCCTGTTACTATGAATATTTGAGACACCTCTAAGCG
>CAYSGX010000262.1:2867-4765 GCA_964430605.1 uncultured Chitinophagaceae bacterium | reverse complement strand
GAAGAATTTAAACGCAGAGCCGTTGACCCCGAATATGACCATTTAACGCTGATAGCTATTGCTTTCGATTGCGGCTTCAATTCCAAATCTTCTTTTCACAATATTTTTAAAAATATTACAGGTCAAACTCCGTCAGAGTATAAAAAGAGTGTAGGCTGAAAAGGATAAAAACGGAATTTTTTGTTTGCCACAATAGTTATATTTGCTATAAACATTATTATGAGCGGGACACAACTTCAAAAAGAAATAATTTCTCAGTTAGGACATCTCTCTAAAGATGCCATGAAAGAGGTTTTGGATTTTGTTTATCTGATTAAGAAAAAAAGCCGTGCAGAATCTGGCAATGCCTCTTTATCGCATAAAGAAACCGTTCATTTGGAAGAAGAATTTAAAGATTACAAAAGGCTGTTTCCTCATGAATAGATATGTGTCTGACACAATGGCGCTGATACTTCGGTTAGAAAAAAGGAAGATACCGCAAGAAGTAAAAGCTGTTTTTCAAAAGGCAGAAGAAAATAAATGTGAAATCATTATTCCAACATTAGTTTTTGCCGAGTTAGCATACTTGTCGGAAAAGGGTAGGATTGATTGCAGTCTAAAAGATGCAGAGGAATATATGAGCAATCATAAATCCATCTATCCATTTCCAATCAGTTTTACATCAATAAAAAAGACATTCACAATAAGCGATATTCCTGAACTTCACGACAGACTTATAGCAGGAGTTGCTTATGAACTGAATTTGCCGATTATTACTAACGACCCTAAAATTCAAAAATCAAAATATGTAAAGGCTATATGGGGTTGAAACAACTTCGTCCAAACTTACCTACTTGCGTCAAAAACAAATTTCTATATAGTACAATTATTTTTATTTAAGACCAATTTGTAAAGCTGAATTATGAAAGCCGAAATAGCTTTGCGGTATGCAAGCAAACATTTCGGCATCGGTAGTTTCTGCGGAAAAAGATTTTTATTCATGGTGGCAACTGCATACCCAAAACGGCAGGCAGGTATGGCATTTTTCACCTCCTGAAAAATATAAAAATACAGACTGGGAAACCGAAGAAGGAAAACGTTTGCTGCATGAAATGAGCGAAACATTTTTGTTCAGCAAAAAAGAGAATCCCAATTCGGGTGATAAAGTTTACAGAAATTCTGCAGTCAAAAATCCGACTGTTATTTTTTCTTCGGAAGATAAAATTAAAAATGCCTTGTTGAAAGGCTGGCATTTTTACAGCCAACTGCAAACGCCCGATGGCAACTGGACAGGCGACTATGGCGGACCTCATTTCCTGCTGTCGGGGTTAATTATCGTTTCACATATCACCGAAACGCCTTTCCCTGCACCGCACCGCACGATGATGCAACGCTATATGCTGAATCATCAAAATGAAGATGGCGGCTGGGGTATGCACATAGAAGGGCACTCTACTTTGTTCGGAACAATATTGCAATATGTCGCTTTGCGGATTTTAGGAATGGAAGCCGATGCTCCCGAAATGCAAAAAGCCCGAGCATGGATACATTTGCACGGTGGCGCAACAAATATTCCTTCATGGGGGAAATTTTATTTGAGTGTGTTGGGCATTTATGAATGGGAAGGTTGCAACACCTTGATTCCCGAAATGTGGCTGCTGCCCGAATGGCTGCCGTTTCACCCCTCAAAATATTGGTGTCATACGCGCATGGTGTATTTGCCTATGAGCTATTGTTATGGTGCAAAACTGAAAGCTGAAACAACCACACTTACCGAATCGCTGAAAGCAGAATTATATATAGAGCCATATCAGAAAATCAACTGGAACAAAGCGCGTAATCAGATTGCAAAAGCCGATGAATATGCGCCCATGAACCTTGTGCTGAAAACTTTGTATAAGCTGCTCAACGGATATGAA
>CAYSGX010000262.1:0-2857 GCA_964430605.1 uncultured Chitinophagaceae bacterium | reverse complement strand
AAAAAATCGGTAACGCTGCTTTGCGAAAAAAAGCGTTGGATTTTTGCATCAGCTATATTGATGCGGAAGACGACCAAACGAATTATGTAAATATCGGACCCGTAAATCAGGTTATTAATTCGCTGGCGGTTTGGCATCGCTACGGAAAAAATTCAGTGCAGTTTAAAAAGCATGTTGAGCGTTGGTATGACTATTTGTGGGTGGCGGAAGACGGCATGAAGATGAACGGCTATAACGGTTCGCAACTGTGGGACACGGCATTTGCATCACAGGCATTGATTGAAGGAAAGATGTATGAGCATTTTCCCGAAACGGCAAGAAAAGCCTTTGGCTATGTACAGTATTCGCAAATAAAAGAAGAAGTGCGGCAACATAAAAAATTCTTTCGCCACAATTCGGTGGGCGGCTTCCCTTTTTCTACTTTAGAGCATGGGTGGCCTATTACCGATTGCACTGCCGAAGGCTTAAAAACCGTACTGGCTTTCCCCTCGTCTCTCGCCTCTCGTCCCCCGACCCTTCTGAAAGAGGCAGTTAACTTAATTCTTTCTTTCCAAAATACTGATGGCGGTTGGGCAACCTATGAATTGCAACGTACACCCGCATGGATAGAGATGCTGAATCCTTCGGGCATATTCGGAAAAATCATGGCAGACTATTCTTGGACAGAATGTTCTTCTGCCTGCATTCAGGCGTTGCATAAATTTCAACAATACGATTCGGCATACAGAAAAAATGATATTGCTAAAGCCATTCAGAAAGGCGTACAGTTTATCAGAAATCGTCAGCGAGAAGACGGCAGTTGGGAAGGCGCATGGGCAGTGTGCTTCACCTACGGAACATGGTTTGGAGCAGAAGCATTAATGGCTGCGGGTTCGGAAGGCTATGAGCAAGATGAGGCTGTAAGAAAAGCCTGTCATTTTTTAGTGTCGAAACAAAATGCCGATGGCGGTTGGGGTGAATCGTATTTATCGTGTGTTCAGAAACAATATGTGCCGCATCAAAATTCTCAGGTAGTAAATACATCATGGGCATTGCTTACGTTGATGGCTGCAAAATTTCCGCAACAGGAAATTATTGATAAAGGCATTCGCTTTTTGTTATGGCAGCAACAGCCCGATGGCGATTGGCAGCAAGGCTCAATATCAGGCGTGTTTAATCTCAACTGTATGATTACCTATACGGCTTACAGAAATGTGTTTCCGTTGTGGGCGTTGGGGAGGTATTTTCAAAAGCCTTTGGCTAAAGCCTAACGGCAATAATCGGACGAAAATTATTGCTCCCGATATTCACCGGGACTTTAGCAGGCGACATCAGTACAGAGAAATAATATAACTAACACTATAAACTTTCTTATCCCGAAACCCTTAGCATTTATTTGAAATTCGTTGCCGTTTAGAACTGCTTCTCCCTTAACCTTTCTTCAATATTAGTAGTAGAATACCCTTCCGCTAAAGCAATGGTTTTCACTGTACCACCATGTTGCAGCACCCAATCTGCGCCAACAATATTTTCGATGGCATAGTCGCCACCTTTTACCAATACATTGGGCGTAATGGTTTCTATAAGGTTTTTCGGGGTTTCTTCTGAAAATAAAACAACAGCATCTACCACATGTAAAGCGGCTAATAATAGCGCACGGTCATTTTCATTCATAATAGGGCGATGATTGCCTTTTAATACTTTTACCGAACTGTCGGTATTTAAGCCCACAATCAATCTATCGCCAAATTCAGAAGCTTCGGTTAATACTTTTATATGCCCAGGGTGCAATATATCGAAACAGCCGTTGGTAAAAACAATTTTCTCGTTTTTAAACCGCCATAGCGCCAATTTTTTTTGAAGCTCGGCTTCATTCAGAATTTTAGATTGTATCCACGCTAACCTGCTCATTATTCTTTATTAATTAAAAACAAAATCAGTAACGACAATAAGCCGCCAATTATTACCAAGCCGGTTTGGACTGTCCACGCAAGCCAACCGAATGACAAGCCGATAGTTTCTGCAACACCATATACCACAAGCAGTTTAGCCGCAACTAACGGATACGCACCTACGCCTCCCTGTACGGCAGTAAAAGCCAATGCGCCAAAAAACATTAAAGCCAATGCAGCCCATATACCTGCATCTGAGGTTTCGGGTAAAGCGAAGAAACTTACATAGCTTGCCAGCAGAAAGCATACCCAAATCATAACGGTATGAAACAGAAACAACAAAGGATTTTTTGTTTTCAAAATAGATTTTAATCCTTGAAAAATGCCAATAATGAATTGTTGAATTTTGCCAATCCAAAACTTATCGGTAATAATTTTGTACAAGACGAATATTATAAGCAAGCCTGCTATTCCGTATAAAATATAAGAGTAAAGCGGGTTATTGCTGAAATTTTTGGTAATGGCTTGCGTACCCGAAAGGGCTTCATAGAACCTGTCTTTTTCAACCAAAAGCAAAATACCAATAATAACAGGCAGCATTAAAACATCTACCAGCCTTTCCGTAACCATAGTGCCGATAGATTTGTCCACCGGAATTTTTTCATAGCGTGTTAAAATGCCGCAGCGCATCACCTCTCCCAATCTGGGAAAAAGTAAATTGGCAAAGTACATTACAATTACTGAAAGAAAAGTATTGATAAAACTTGGATTATAACCTAAAGGGTTCAACAACATGCGCCACCTTTGTGTTCTGAAATAATTGGAAATTAAGTTGAAGAAACTGCCTAAAATAAGCCACCAGTAGTTGGCATTGGCAAAAGCGCTGCGCATTAAGCGCATTTCTTCATCGGTAAGCCTGCTGAAGGTAAACCAAACAATAGCTAAACCCAACCCGAGCGAAAGCGTAAATTTCAGTACGGTGCTGA
>CAYSGX010000261.1:2754-4788 GCA_964430605.1 uncultured Chitinophagaceae bacterium | reverse complement strand
TTTTGAGCGGACTTTAGTCCGCTTTTTAAAGCAAAAAGTCCTTTTATCAAAAAAAGCAGCGGGTTTCAACCCGTTGCAAAAGAGCAAATTCAAGGTTTCGAACAGTAATGGTTTAAACCTCATCGCTAATGACTTTTTGTTTTGCTGAAATCAGGCAGCGATAGATTAGCGGCATTGAGGTAAGCGCGGAATATCATGCTGTTTACTATCTTTATGCCAATGAGAAAAGACTTTATAATTGTCATTGTTTTTTTTACAGCCGCGTTAGCTGCCAACTTTCTACATGCGCAGCAGGTAACCTATTCTGAATCGAAGAAAATTTCTAATAAAACGCCTCAGTTTCGTATTTTGGGTAAAAGCAACGAAGGTATTATTCTGCACGAGTATGGCAAGTTTGAGAATGTAATTGAGGCTTATACTCCTGCCATGAAAATGAAGTGGAGAAAAAATCTCAACATTAAGCAGCCCAATGCACAAATAAAAAAAATCCTGCTTTTTCCCGAACAAGCCAATATTATCTATGTGGCTCCCACCAAAGACAGTTGGAATATTTACGCGCAAAGTATGGATGCCCGCTTTACCAACGGCATTAAGTTTGCCCGCCTCGATTCTATAAATTACGGTAAAGATAATTTAGCCGATAATCTGAAAACATCTTATTCTAACAATCGCGATAAGCTGGTAGCGTTTTATCCTGTGCCCGGCAGAAACGCTATGAATTTTATTGTGCTGAATAAAGATTTAGAAGTGTTGATGAAAAAGCAAATAGATTTTCCACTGCCCGATGGCGATTATAGTTTAAATGATGTGATAGTTGATGACGAAGCCAATATTTTTGTAATACTGTTTGATAATACCAAAGTGAAAAAAGATGAAACCAATTACAACAGGCTGAAAGTTTTTGCCCTGCCCAACACTTCTTACGAACCGCGATGGCTTAATTTAGAATTAAACAGAAATTTATTTGGCAAGGTAAAATTCAGCATAGATAATGTGAACAAGCAACTTACAGCCACCGGCTTTTTTTCCGATGAAAATAAAAAACAAGCCAAGGGCTATTTCTTTAAAGCATTTGATATAACCAATTATACACTGAAACGTAATTATCAATTCGATTTTAATGCTGAACTATACAGGCAAATAGTGGGTAAAGAAACTTCCCAGAATTTAGATGGCTTAAGCACTTTTGATGTTACCGATGTGGTAATGCGCTTCGATGGCGGTATTATAATTATTGCCGAATCGAGATTTACCAATATCGAAAACATGCAAATACCTTCTTTCGTGCCTGCTGCCGGGCCATCTTTCCGCTCGGTTACGGTGAATTATTATAACGATATTATGGTAATGGCTGTTTCGCCACAAGGCGAGCAGGAATGGTTAAACCTGTTGCGCAAAAAACAAATAAGCGAAGATGACGATGGCTATTTTTCTTCTTATGCTATGCACATAAGAGGCGGTGAAATAAATATTGTGTTTAACGATGAAGTGTATCAAAAATCGAATATTGCCGGATATAAAATAGATACTAAAGGCGAAATGAAACGCACGGTGGCTTTCAATTCGGGCGATGAAGATATTCTGGCGGTGCCCCGCTCGGGCAAGCAGGTTTCTTCTAATGAAACCATTATTCCTGCTTTCAGAAAAAATACATTGAAGCTGGTGAAGCTTACTTATCAATAGTAAAAGCTAACCTGCCCGGATAAAGGCAAATTCTGTCTACAATACTTTTGCGTATTTACAGAAGCTAAAACAAATGGCTGAACAAGCCATCTCTCAACTTAGGCTCAAACCATGTTGACTTAGGCGGCATCACGTTGCCGCTGTTGGCAATATCAATCAGTTGCTGAATAGAAACAGGATATAATGCAAAAGCAACCGCAGCCGCACCGCTATCTACTCGCTCTTGCAATGCCTTAATACCTCTAATGCCGCCTACAAAATCGATGCGCTTATCGGTGCGCTGGTCTTTAATACCTAAAATCGGGTCTAAAATATTTTCAGAAAGGATAGTTACATCTAAAATGCCGTTAG
>CAYSGX010000261.1:2473-2744 GCA_964430605.1 uncultured Chitinophagaceae bacterium | reverse complement strand
TGCAAGGTGTACCATTTTTTGTTGAGATACATGCCAAACTGATGCAGAGCAACAGGCTTTACCGTTTCCAATGTACTTTCAGCAATTTCAAACTTTTCTGAAACCTTGCTCAAAAAATCTTCTACCGTTAAGCCATTCAAATCTTTCACCACACGGTTATAATCCATTATAGCCAGTTGATTAGCCGGAAACAATACCGAGAGAAAGAAGTTATAATCTTCATCGCCTGTATGGCTGGCGTTTTGTTCTTTTAATTGCTTGCCCACCTTAG
>CAYSGX010000261.1:0-2463 GCA_964430605.1 uncultured Chitinophagaceae bacterium | reverse complement strand
TGCTGTGCGGTGATGCCCATCGGCAATATACGTGTAAGGTATTTCCTGCTGAAAAGTATTAGTGATGGCAGTAATCGTTTCGGCATTATCAATAAGCCACACCGTATGCTGAATACCATCTTCAGCAGTAAAATCATACAAAGCCGTTTGCTTGTTTACAACATCATTTACAATGCTGTCTATTTTCCGGTTTTCAGGATAAGTTAAAAATATAGGGCCCACGTGCGCTTCTACCGCAAGCATGTGTTCAATCCTGTCTTTCTCTTTTTCAGGGCGGGTAAATTCATGCTTCTTAATTACGTCATTAAAATAATCTTCTACCGAACTGCAAGCCACCAGGCCATATTGCCTTCTGCCATTCATCGTTTGCGCATATATATAGTAGCAAGGTTGCTGGTCTTGTATCAAAACCTTGTCGGCAATTAAGCGGTTAAAGTTTTCGCTTGCTTTATCATATATCTGTTGCGAATGCTCATCTGCCAAATCGTTAAAGTTTATTTCAGCGCGCGATACATGCAAAAAAGAATTGTTGCTCTTAGCCATTTGTTTGGCTTCGGCTTTATTCATCACATCATAAGGCAGGCTTGCTACTTGCGCTGCCATTGCTGTTTTAGGCCTCACTGCTTTAAAAGGTTTAATGGTTGCCATGGTTGTTTGTTTTTTCGGTTAATTACTGATGTATGCCGTTGCCTGTATACTGAAAGTTCTGAACTTAATTTTTTGAAAACCTGAATTGTTTCGGTATAATGCCGGCACAGCATATTCCGAACGCAAGATAATAAGGGATTTTTAATCATTCTTCGGAAAATGCGCGTTGTCATTCCGACCGGAGGGAGGAGTTTCTTGGTTTAAGCTACCATTTCGCATAAAATAAGGAACCTTTTGATTTAGAGATACTTCCTTTATCAGCATAACACGGCTCACCAAATGTAGAAAACTATTCTCCGAAGAAGCCTGTTATTTTCCATTCGGGAATAGACAATCATATTTATAGCAGTCGCCAGTATATCTTTTGGCATTAATACTGTCTTTTTGGCAGAAAAAACCGGTTCACGAGTTTTCTCCAAACTTAGAAAGCAGGCCATCCTGAAATTAAATATGAAAAAAATAGCTTAATACTAATGTTTCCGGGTTTCACACGCTTTTTACCAATTGGTCGAGACCCTGTGAAAGGTGGATAAGACCCTGTGAAAAGTGGACGAATGCCTGTGAAAGATGGAAGACACCTTGTGAAAGGCGGATAATACCCCATGAAACACGGCAGAGACCTTGTGAAAGCCTGAAGAGCGCCCGTGAAGGGCAGTGCACTGCTTGTGAAACTTGGGGCACTGCACAAATAACCGTGTAAAATGTTACAGTGTGGTGTGAGAGAACAAAGATAATAAGATGGAAGAATTCCAAAGTTTGATTTATAAGAAAAAATGATATTTTTGGAAAGGCGGAATAAACCTGTGCTAATCTCTCTATTTAAGGCGGGATATGCGAAGGTTTGTTTCGGGTATAAGTAAGTTACCACCAATGCTAAAAGACGACAGAACAATATGAAACAAACAGTAAAAATCATTTTCGGGCTTTGCCTACTCTTTGCACAGACAACTTTTGGGCAAATTATCAATCCTTCTTTCAATAGCAGAGAAGTAACTTATTGCGACATAACCAAAGTGGAGCGGACAAGTTATAACACAACTGTTTATTTTAAATATACAGCACCTTCAACATATACAAATGGTGGTTGGGTTTGTGCAGGTGCCAACTTTTTTATTCGTGACACATATACCAAAACAAAATACAAACTCATAAAGGCAAACAATATTCCTATTTGTCCTTCTAAACACAATTTTCAATACCAAGGACAAACTTTGGAGTTTAATATAGTATTCGATGCTTTACCAAGTTCGACAACAAAAATCGATATAATAGAGGATGAAATAAACGGTGGCTTTAATTTTTTTGGCGTTAATCTTAAAACTACTACAAGCAGCTATTCAAATGCAGCACCATCGACATCGTCTTCAAATTACACCGAAGAATGTGATAAGATAAATTATGTTTCAAAATCAAGCAAGCCTGACTTTAAAACAATGTTGGCAGGAGTAAAATATGCCGTAATAGTTAATCGTGCTAAAATTAATGGACACGTTCCTGCATTTAATGCACTTGTTGATTATTTGAAAGGAATGGGTTTTGAAAGCATTGAATATTTAGATGAAAATTATGAGCAACCAAGAAATTTATGTGAAGAAGTCTTTGTTGAAATAGGGTTTGGCTACGACCTTGAAAAATTTTACAATATCACAATGACTTTTGCAAATATGGCTACTGGTTATACTTGGGAATTTTCAACAAGCAAAATAGCGAGAGCAGGGCTTTATTCTGACCCAAAATATAATTTTGGTCAAGCACTCAGAGAAATGTATGGTTTCACAAAAGGAACTTATAATAGTTACTATACAATGCAACTTG
>CAYSGX010000260.1:4127-4806 GCA_964430605.1 uncultured Chitinophagaceae bacterium | reverse complement strand
CGAAGGCATCACCGGCGCGGGCAGGGCGGCGGCTGGAAAGGGCGTCACTATGACCCTTTGGCAACACCGTAAAATATCCGGGTATAATTTCCTTGTCTTCTTCATATTGGGTTGTGGCAAGCTGAATATTGGCAGCATATATACTGTTGCTGGCAGCAATTTTCATGCTTTCAAAAACCATAGGCTGGCAAAGGTGTAAATCGGAATTTACATTGGCAACCTTTACCGGGTTAATAATATGTGTTACCGTTGGGTGCAGTTTCAGTTTATTTAGGCTTAAAAATACAATGTTGTATTTAAACTGAAATTATTTTCTGCCAAATGGCAATCAACCGTTTCCGCCAATTAGTTAATATTAGGTTGTTGTTTAGTTAAAGTAATATTTTCAGTTTTACATCAATTAAAATATTTGAAATGAAAAGAAGAGATTTTTTCAAAAATTCAGCATTAGTTGGTGCCGGTGCTTCGCTGTTATCGCCACAGTTTGTTTTTGCAAAAAATGATACTTACAATGCTGAAAACTGGAGCGGTAAAACAGCTAAGAATATCATTTTTCTGGTAAGCGATGGTATGAGTTCGGGCACTTTAAATATGGCCGATTTACTAATGCAGCGTAAGTTTGGAAAACACAGCAACTGGATACAATTGTATAAAGAAAATAAGGCGCATCGCGGTTTAA
>CAYSGX010000260.1:0-4117 GCA_964430605.1 uncultured Chitinophagaceae bacterium | reverse complement strand
GCTGTGTTACCACCGTGCCAATTACCCATGCGACCCCCGCGGGTTTTTGTGTTAATAATAACAAAAGAAGCAGCCAGCCTGAAATCGCGCAGCAATATATTTCACTGCGCTTTGATATAATGATGGGCGCGGGCACCGAATACTTTGATAAAAATTTAAGGGAAGATAAAAAAGATGTTTTTGCCGAGTATGTTGCCAATGGCTATACCGTGGTGAAAAACAGAAAAGATATGCTGAATGCGGCATCGGGCAAACCTATACTGGGCGTGTTTAGCGAAAAGTCTTTGCCTTATGCCATTGACAGGGCTACCGATAAAACGCTTGCAGATACAACGCCTTCACTGGCTGAAATGACACAAACGGCTATTGATAAATTAAGCGCTAACAACAATGGTTTTGTGTTGCAGGTAGAAGGCGGAAAAGTGGACTGGGCGGCACATGCCAACGATACCGCGGGCTTGTTGTATGACCAGATTGCATTTGATGAAGCCATTGCTGTGGCAATTAGTTTTGCTGAAAAAAATACCGATACACTGGTAATTATCACAACCGACCATGGCAATGCGAATCCGGCTTTGTTATATGGCGATGATGCCGATAAAAATTTTGATAAGATTCAGCGATTCAAATACTCTAACGATTGGGTGCTTCAAGGCATTAAAAAAGACGATTCGGTTGCCAAAGTAATTGAGCGCATTGAATTTGCACAGGGAATAGCCATTGCAAAAGAAGAAGCTGCCACCTTACTTGAAAACTATAAAGAGCTGACTACTGATACAGGTAATTACAATCCTTATAAATTACCTTTTGAAAAATTGGGAGCCATACAGAAGAAATATACATCTGTGGGTTGGGCGGGAGATAACCATTCTGCCGATTTTGTAGAGTTAGCAATGTTTGGCGCAGGCAGCAACCAATTATTGCCGTTTATAAAAAATACCGATTTGCATTATTTCATGCTGGCAGCAACAGGTGTGAAGGATAAGAAATAACCTTAGTTTAGGGTATGCTGTGTTTTTTTCATTCTTGGTAGTAGCGGATGCTACTACCAGTGGGGGGTGTTAGAGTAATAACGTGGGGGAAAAGCAAAATATAAACGACACAGGCACTAACAAGCCATTATAGAATACAGGCAACCATGAATAGACTACTAGTATTTTTAATTTTCCCAAAACTGGCGCAAGTCTGTAGCATAGCTATGTGTTAAGGGACTTGTGCCTTTTCATCAACCGTTCCAAGTCGCCCACAGCAGCGCACATGGCTTGGCGTGGAAGACTCGGAACAACAGGCGAGAGGGTGTAGCTTTCATAAACTTAATGCTCGCCTTTTCTTTTTGTTACCGGAAATTTCTACATTAGCATACCTAAATCATTATGATATGAAAACATAGAATTACGCTGAAAATATAAATATTATCAGGTGTTTGCTTCTTGTGGTGGAAACTGCAACATTTTCAACTTGTAAACAAGAGAAAGCAAATGCTCGCGTCAAGGGCGTGGGCTTTGCTTATTTGTTTACGGGGATGTTGCAGTCCCTCACCACAGTAGGCTAAGTTCCACGCCTGACTGTTTTAATAACTGCTGTGTTTGGAACTTGGCGGCATTCAACCTTCCGGTTTATGAAGCCATCATCAAAAGAAGCTGATGTGAAACACGATGAAATTATCAGGATTCTTGGAGAGGAAAAAATTGAGAAGCTCTATTCTCTTCTTGGCTCGCAGAAATTTTCTGTTGCCGCTGTTATGAATTTCATCAAAAAGAAAAAAATCATCAGCTATATCAAGACGGGAATGCCTTTCGGAAAAATTGCCTCGCAAACCGGCACCACTAAAATGACTGTTTACCGCTATCTGAAAAACGTTAAAAGAAAGTAACAGTTTGGCAGAAAATGTTACAAACCATCTTTTACTTTTGTTTGGGTTGTTTAGATGATTTACCAAAATGTTTTATTAGATTGTAATATCAATATTTTAAAACACTAAAACCTTTCACCATGAAAAAATTACTTTTTATTTCCAGTGCAATTTTCATACTTTGCACGGTAAATGTTAAAGCGCAGATTACGCTTGAAACTTCTTATTCTTTTCCAAGACTGCCTGTGGTAAACCTGCAATACAGCGGCAGCAAATATGCAATTGTTGATTTTGCAAATTCTCAAATCTTGCTGTTTAACCTTGACCATACTGCTTATAAGCAAATCAATATCCCGCCTCAACCTTCTGCAACTTCATACAAGATTTGGTATTTAACGGAAGGATTATTCAATACTGACTCCACAAGTGTCGCATACCTGTTAGAAGGAAGAGTCGGTTCATCAGGATTATTTGACACTTATTATGTAAGTATATATGATGAAAATGGAACGCAATTATTTCATGCGGATAATGTTTTTACAGTCTATTCAACTTCAAATGAGCCAGCGCCAAACGCTACTTATACTCCTATTTTCAACACTGAATATGGAACAAAAATGGTACTTACATCCAGCAATTTGTTGATGCCGATAGGAGTGAGCGTTTACAGTTTGCCGGGAAAACTTCCATGTGCTGTCTGCGATGGGCAAATTGTATCGGGATTAGCTGCTCCTGTTCATGAAGAAGTGTTTATTGCTGTTGCTCCCAACCCGGCAAACAGTATGGCGAGAATTGATTATAAGCTGCCCGAAAATGTCCGTCATGCAACTATTGTACTTTATGATGCTTACGGAAAGGAATTGAAGCGATATGGAATAGACGTAAGGGCTGATTATTTTATGCTGCCCGTGGCAGACCTTACAACCGGCATTTATTTTTATTCTTTAGAAATTCCCGGCAAAAACCCTTTGGCTAAAAAAATGATGGTGATTCATTGAGTGAACTTTTGAAACTCATACGGTGATATGGGTATAACGAACAAACATTGATACACAATTCATAAATTCAAACAGATGAAAAAATTATCATTATTTGTTTTTGTATGGTGTATTTCATACAATTTATTTGCCCAGCAAAATCTGGTGCCTAATCCTTCGTTTGAGGAGTATGATAGTTGTCCTGATAATGGAAATCAGGTATATAAAGCTACAGGATGGAGTTCTTACCGGGAAAGCCCAGATTACTTTAATTCTTGTGCAACAACAATTTATGATGGAGTTCCAAAAAATGGCTTTGGGTATCAATATGCTGCAACAGGAGATGCTTACATTGGTTTATTTACTTACGGAGGAGTTTCTAATTACAGAGAATATATCGGAACGCAATTATCTTCTCCATTAGTTGTGGGCAATAAATATTTTATTAGTATAAAAGTTAGTTTGGCTGATGATGCGAATTGTGCAACTAATAATATAGGAGTAATATTCTCAAATGTGCAATACAACTATTCTAACCCTGCTCCGATTAGTAATAACTCAATTGTTTATTCACAGTCTATAATTTCAGACACAGCTAATTGGACAATAGTTAGCGGTTCATTCGTTGCAGATTCTGCTTTTCAATACCTTATTATTGGTAATTTTTATACTGATTCATTAACAGATTCTATAGTATATTCTGTCTTTTCTGGTTGTAATGCGTATTACTACGTTGATGATGTCTGCGTTTCTCCTGATTCTTTAGCTTGTGATTTAATCACAACTCAAAACGTGTTTCAAAGAAACATACCTGCCGTGGCAATATTTCCAAATCCTGCAAAGGATTTTCTGAACTTGTGTTTGGCAGTTGAATTTTCCGAAGTTAGTATTTATGACTTTTTAGGAAGAAAAGTTTATCAAACTTTTGAAGCTAAAAAACAAGTAAGCATCAATACTTCGGAATTTTTAAGCGGAGTTTATTTTCTTTTATTGAAAACAGAAAGTAATATTTCAACAACAAAATTCTTAATACAAAAATAATTTTTCTTAACAATTAAAATCAAAATTTTATGAAAAACTCAATCAAAATTTTTAGAGTGATTGTCATAGTGATAATGGCTCTTTCGTGCTTTTCGTTATTAGCACAGGAAAACCCTTGGCAGGAGGTGGGTGATACTGTTGTTTATACCAATCACAAAGTTGGTATTGGAACAAACGACCCTGCCAGCAGTATGGAAGTGAAAGGACTGCTGACTGCCGATAGCATCAGCGTTGCCGATGGTTATAT
>CAYSGX010000259.1:0-4822 GCA_964430605.1 uncultured Chitinophagaceae bacterium | reverse complement strand
GAGATGTATTTTCGGGCATGATACACGGCACACAAACAGCTTTTACTGTGGGCATCGTATCAATGTTTATCGCATCTATTTTAGGTATTTTCTTTGGCGCAATGGCAGGCTTTTTTGGCGATGAAAACTTGAAGATGAGCCGTGCGCGCATGTGGCTGAACATTATCTTCTTTTTTGTAGCCATCTTTTATGCTTATGGCGTTAGGTCATACATTATTTCTGACGCATTATCTACTTCTTTTGCTTCTTTCTTATTTGAATTGCTGCTGAGTATTTTAATTTTTGCGGGCATTATGGCAGCAGCTAATTTTATAGCTGTGTTGCTGAAAAAAGTACCTTTTCTGGGAACTCATGTCGCATTTCCGGTAGATTTAACTATTTCGAGAAGCATGGAAATATTGGTATGTATCCCTACTTTCTTTTTAATACTATTGGTATTGGCTACTATTAAGAAGCCTAATATTTATGTAATAATGGTAATTATCGGGCTCACTTCGTGGACTGGCATTGCCCGTTATATTCGTGCTGAATTACTGAAAATCCGTTCGTTGGAATATATTGAAGCCGCCAACTCTTTAGGCTTCTCAAATTTCAGAACCTTGGTAAAACATGCTATTCCTAATGCGCTTTCTCCGGTGTTGATTGCTATCGCGTTTGGTATTGCTTCCGCAATCCTTATTGAATCATCATTATCATTTTTGGGCTTTGGCAGTGGCGACTCGGTTACCTGGGGCGCATTACTTTCATCGGCACGCCAATCACCACAAGCGTGGTGGATGGCTATCTTCCCGGGCTTTGCCATTTTCATCACCGTTACTGTTTTCAACCTGATTGGTGAAGGCTTAACCGATGCCATGGATCCGAGATTGAGAAAGTAGCAGCAAAGTATTTCCGCAATTTTAAGAGTGGCAATTCCAAGTGAACGTTCAATCGCTTATTAGACTTCTAACATAATTCAATGGCTGATGCTTCCTGAAAAGTCATCCCCCTTACACTCCCGAAACAAGTTCGGGATTTCCCGCTTTGCTACAACTTCCCTAACGCACAAATCCAATACACAAGATTTCTATGGTTTAAACAAGAGCGGGTTCATATTTAATTTGGTATAATTTATTATTGTTAACACAGGCAAAAATTCTGTGTACCAATTTGTTTCTTATGGCATTGATGACGGACATTTTGTTTTTGTTTTCTTTCAGCTTTCTTTGATAATATTCTTTCATGTCGTTATTGTATCCTATGGCAACCAATGCTGCGAGATGCAACAGGCTTTTCATTGTTTTATTGGCTTTATGCGATACTCTTGCTTTGCCTCTGACGCTGGTACCCGATGTGTATTCAAAAGGAGCTACTCCGGCATAACAGGCAAACTTCTTCGGGTCGTTGATGTTTTTAAACTCGTTGGTGCTAATAATCATTTCAATAGCCGTTACTTTGCCAATGCCCTGAACGGATGTTACGATTTTAAATAACCGGGTCAGTTCATCATCATCTGCAATCAGTTGGTCTATGGCTACTTCCGTTTTTGCTATATCACGCTCCAGCGCCTCAACAGATGAGTGGCAAAGTGATTTCATTTTAGCTGCTGCCTGTTTGTCAAACACTGCCGTTTCTTTAAATGCTGTAGTTAATTGCTTTTTGGCATTGATGAGGCGATTACGCAAAGCAGCATGATACTTTAATTTTTCTACTGCCTGTCTTTTAGGTTGCCACAGCTTTAACGTTTCCCTGTTTTTGTAAGCATATTGTGCAATACGAACGGCATCAATTTTATCATTCTTCCCTCTTTGCAGTCCTGACGACATTTTGATGTGAATGGCTGCTTCTAAACAAACATTTGCCTTTTTGCTGAAAAGAAACTGAAGCAGGTGTTGATTGTAAATACCCGTGTGTTCCATGCAGAAAACAGTTTCCGTTAATTTAATCTTTGGTGATACAGTTTTCAACTGATTCATAAAACTTTTGATGCCTGACACATCATTGCTTGTCTGCACATGAAACAAAACTTCTTTACCCGAAAGCACGGCAAAATCCAATGTGTTTTTTGATACATCAATACCAATAAAATGAGTGTAATTCATAACTTCGCTTTTAACTGTTAAACAATATGGGTTAACAGGTTTAAACACAATCAATTCCTTACTAATGAGCCTTGATGCTCTAATTTCTATTTGATGCCTGTTTAAACCACTGACAGAGGTTTGAATCTTGCGATAGGACTTCAACCTTGGGGGACTTATAATTCACCTCTGTCAGCGTTAACCTTTTTCCACAAAAATCAATGCTTATTCACAAAAGAAAAAAGTAACAAAAAAGAAAATATTAATGATGATTATTATGAATAACTCATTGATATTTCTAAAATGCAAACCTAAAGGGGGACAGGTTCAGCACATCCTATTTTAGTTAAGCGGAAATTGTTTAAAGTTTCGGAAAGCTGTCCCCCTTTGAAGGGGGCGAGGGGGGATGATTTACCTGCAACAAAGCATTGACAAGGATTCCAATACTAATTTCTTGGTCTCTTTATGAAAGAAGTCTATTGAATAGCTTCTTCTGTTTTGGGCAGCACGATATTCAGCATAGAAGACAAGCCCATCACCAGGCCGCAACCTATCAGGTTGAGCCACAGAAATGCCGTTACATCAAAAATGTACATGGCGATGATAATGGTTTCTGAAATGATGGCGGCAATAAACACCGCATTGCCTTTTACTTTTTTCAGAAAGAATGCTGTGAGAAATATGCCGAGAATGGTGCCATAAAATAATGAGCCTAATACATTTACTGCCTCTATAAGGCTGCCCAATGCCGAAGCGAATTGTGCTACACCAATGGCAAACAGCCCCCATAGCAGTGTGCTGACGCGTGAAGCTGTTACATATTGTTTATCAGTAGCATTTTTATTGATGAGCCGCTTATATACATCTACAATAGTGGTAGATGCCAAAGCATTTAATTCGGAAGAAGTAGAGCTCCACGAAGCGCAAAATATAACGGCTATCAGTAAACCAATCAGGCCCTGAGGCAGATAGCGCATCACAAAATCGAGGAAAATATAATTGGTATCATTAGTATCGGCTAAAGGAACGGCCTGCTTAATAATAATTTTTGTTTCAGCTCTTAAAGTGTTTTCCTGTTGGTTTAGCGCATTTAATTCGGCTACGGCCGCATCGTTTTTGGGTTCGTTTAAAACCTGATAAGCAACGGTTTTTTTCTGTTCGGAAATTTGTAGTTGCTGCGCTTCTAAAGCAATAATATCAGTGCCTTGCCCGGTTTGTTTGGCTTTGTTGAGCAGCGACTGGTTAAAAAATAATGGCGCAGGGGTAAACTGATAAAAGGCTACCAGCAACGCACCTATCAGCAATATTAAAAACTGCATCGGAATTTTTACAAAGCCTGTCATCAACAAACCAATTTTACTTTGGCTCAGCGACTTACCCGAGAGGTAACGGCCCACCTGCGACTGGTCGGTGCCAAAATAAGAGAGTGACAGAAAAAAGCCGCCCAGCAAGCCGCTCCACACATTGTATTTATCGTTGAAATCGAATGTAGTGGTAATGGTGTTCAGCTTACCTAAACTACCGCTAATAGTAAGCGCGTCTATAAATCCGATTTCGGCAGGCAACAACTGCACCACCAATACTCCGGCAATGAGCATACCCAAGCTCACAATTATCATTTGCTGAAATTGTGTAACCGAAACTGCTTTGCTGCCACCCGAAACAGTATAGAGAATCACTATACCGCCCATCATGACATTGGCAAAGAAAATATTCCAGCCTAATAATGAAGAGAGAATTAAAGCGGGTGCATAAATGGTTAAGCCCGATGATAATCCGCGCAAAAGCAAAAACAGAAAAGCAGCCAGTACTCTTGTTTGTACGTTAAATCTTTTTTCTAAAAATTCGTAGGCTGTAAATACATTCAGCTTGTTGTAGCGTGGCAGAAATACAGCCGCCACTACTATCATCGCCAACGGCATACCGAAATAGAATTGTACAAACCGCATTCCATCGGTGTAGGCTTGTCCCGGTGCAGATAAAAATGTGATGGCGCTTGCTTGTGTTGCCACTACCGAAAACATTACCTGATACCACGGCAACGATTTGTCGCCCAGCAAATAGCTCTCTAAATTTTGTTGTTCGCGGCTTTTGTAAATGCCATAGATGGTTACGAATAATAAAGTGCCGATTAATACTATCCAGTCGAGATTGCTCATTAGTGTTTTCTTGTTTTTCTCGCAAAGACGCAAAGGCGCAAAGCAATTATACAATTTTTGTTTTGCGGTTATACTTTAAAATATTGGGTAAACGAATACAATAAACCTATCAGCATTAACAGCCAAGCTATTAATAGCAGGTATCTTTTTTTCCAACGGTTATCGGGGGTGTTCATGGTGTTAGAATTTTACTGCTCCAAAAAATTCACCAGCAATCTATACGCACCGGGAACGCCCGCAGGCAGTTCACGGAAAAACGATAAGCCGGTATAGATATATTTTCCTTTGCCATAACCGGCAATAATAGTAGAAGTATCTAAAGGTTTTTCACCGGTATCGTTCATGCTGAAAAGTTTGGTGTATTGCGCATCAATATCGGCAGGGAAATATAAACCACGCTCCTGAATCCAGCCATCAAAATCTTTGGCAGTGATTTTATTCGGGAAAGTTAAAGCACGGTGCTGGGCATTTAATAAAGTAACGGCAGCATCTTCTTCGGTAACTCTGTCGCGCGAAAGTTTAAAAGCATAAGGCCCTAAATTTTCTGTAACTAATTTCTGACTGGTATTATATTGAATTACCAAAGTACCACCCTGCTCTACA
>CAYSGX010000258.1:0-4838 GCA_964430605.1 uncultured Chitinophagaceae bacterium | reverse complement strand
CCCGCACCTGTTCAGGATAAAGGGAAAGGTAAAAAAGGTAAAGGCGCTCCTGCCACCAACGCGCCACAAGAAGAGCGCATGCCTACCATGATTTTCGACATGCCTGCCGAGCCTGTAAAAGAAGAGCCTGCTAAAAGCGAAGAGGTTCTTAAAGAAGAACCGCCTATGGTAACCGAGCCTGAACCTGTGAAGGAAGCTCCAAAACCAAAAGGTAAAAAAGAAAAGGAGAAAGCTCCCGAAGTAAAACAGCCTGAACCTGTAGAAGAAATTATAAAAGAAATACCTCAAAATGAACCGGAAGCCCCTCAGCAAATTATTGAGCAGGAAGAACCTCCAATAAGTAATCCCGATATAGAAGAAGTACCGGAAGAAAGCGGCAAAAAGAAGAAGAAAAAGGGTGAGTAAAACACCCTGCTCTTCTTATTAATTTTTGTTAAATAACAATTTGATAAAAAACACAAGCATAATTTGTGTCGTTTAATTGTGCTATTTTCGCATGGCTTAAATTATGATTCACAAAAGAAATAACCTGCTAAAAACCATTACAGTGCACAAGATTACATGCATTTGTTTTGCGTTGGTTTTTGTGAATTTTTCTGTTCAGTTCAATAATTATCTGATTGCCAAAATCATTTCGGTTACCGTAGCTGCCAACCACAATGCTATAGACAACAACCTGGATATAGACTTCAACTCAAACACCAACGCTGCCGAAGAACATAACGAAGAGACTGAAACAAACAATAATAAAAACAACTCTAACAAGAAGACCGAATACTTCTACAATCATAACAACCTTTGTTATATAAGCCCCTGTAATTCCATAAAAAACCATTTTGTAATGGCCGATATGGATGAGGTTTCTATTGAAATTCCGTCCCCGCCTCCGTGGGCATAATATTCTTTTAAGACTCTTGGTGTGTAATGTAAACTTACGTTATACACCTCTGTTACATTTATTTATTTTCTAAAAAAGAATATGAGCAACAATAGCTATATTAAATCATTTAAGTACGATTTACCTGCGGGATTAGTAGTTTTTTTAGTCGCGTTGCCACTTTGCCTGGGTATTGCGCTGGCATCGGGAGCGCCTTTATTTTCAGGATTAATTACAGGCATAATAGGTGGTGTAGTAGTAGGCTTTCTAAGCGGCTCGCAATTAAGCGTAAGCGGCCCTGCGGCAGGCTTAACCGTTATTGTGCTAACCGCAATAAACAATTTGGGAAGCTACGAAGCATTCCTGCTTGCAGTAGTTTTTGCAGGTATTCTTCAAATTGTTTTCGGCTTAATTAAAGCGGGAACGCTGGCAAACTTCTTCCCTTCAAGCGTTATTAAAGGTATGCTGGCTGCAATAGGTATTATACTTATTCTGAAACAAATACCACATGCCTTTGGATATGACGAAGATTATGTGGGCGACTTTGCTTTCGAGCAAGGCGATAAGGAAAATACCTTTACTGAAATTCTGAATTTGCTTTATAAAAGCCATCCCGGAGCTATTGTTATCAGCCTTATTTCATTGGCAATCTTGATTCTTTGGGAACGTCCGTTTTTAAGAAAACTGAAAGTCATTCCGGGGCCTCTGGTAGTAGTATTTGCAGGCATTATACTAAACACTTTCATATTTGGCAGCCACGATGTGTATGGCTTGGCGGGCAACCATTTGGTAAATATTCCTATTGTAAATAACGCACAGGAATTTTTAAACCTTTTTATACTGCCCGATTTTTCGCAAATAATGAATAAGAACGTTTATTTCACCGGAGCAACCATTGCCATTATAGCCAGTATAGAAACGCTGTTAAGTACCGAAGCCGTAGATAAGCTCGACCCTAAAAAAAGGCAAACGCCTCCTAACAGGGAACTGATGGCACAAGGTACCGGAAATATTATTTCGGGATTATTAGGCGGCATACCTATGACTGCAGTAATAGTAAGAGGCTCGGCCAATGTAAACTCTGGCGCTAAAACCAAAATGTCAGCCATATTCCATGGCTTGCTTTTATTATTTTCTTTTTTACTAATTCCTGTAACCATAAATCAAATTCCCTTAGCGGCATTAGCGGCAATATTATTAATGACAGGTTATAAGCTGAATAAAGTTTCTCTTTATCAAGAAATGTATCGGGCAGGATATGACAGGTTAATCCCTTTTATCATCACAATTATTGCAATAGTGCTCACCAATTTATTGGTAGGTATCGGGATTGGTGTAGCAGTATCTGTTTTCATTTTACTGATGAGAAATATGAAAAACACTTCCTCATTCAATAAGGAAATAGATGAGAAAAATACTATTCAGATTGTACTTTCTGAAGAAATGTCATTTTTAAACAAGGGCAGCATTCAGAAAACATTAATGGAACTACCCGAAAACTCAAGCATAATAATTGACGGCAGCAAATCGAAATACATAGATTACGATGTATTGGAAGTAATATATGACTTCTGCGAAAATGCCCGCTATAAAAAAATAAATGTTGAATTAATAAATATTCCTAAAATTTAAAACATAACATTATGAAAGCACCTTACGAAAAACTTTTTGCAGGAAATAAAAAATGGATTGAAGAAAAGCTTCAGGTTGACCCTGATTATTTCAAAAAATTAGCCGCGGGACAAAGCCCCGAATTTTTATGGATTGGCTGCTCAGACAGCCGTGTGCCTGCCAATGAGGTTACCGGAACCGAGCCGGGCGAAATATTTGTACACCGCAATATTGCCAACATGGTAGTGCATACCGATATGAATATGCTTTCTGTATTAGACTATGCTGTAAATGTATTGCAGGTAAAGCACGTAATTGTTTGCGGGCATTATGGCTGTGGCGGTGTATTAGCAGCTATGGGCAACAAACAATTCGGGTTGATTGACAACTGGCTCAGGCATATAAAAGACATTTATCGTTTTCACCGCGATGAATTAGACGCTATTGAAGACGAAACCGAAAGAGGGAAACGTTTTGTTGAAATCAATGTAATTGAGCAAGTTTATGACCTTTGCAAAACCTCAATTATTCAAAACTCGTGGGCAAGCAGAAATATGCCTGAAGTTCATGGGTGGGTTTATGAGTTGAGCACCGGAATAATAAACGACTTAAATGTTACTGTAAGAGATAACAGAGACATAGAAAGTGTATTTAAACTTGATGCTTTAAATATCTCCAAAAAAGGTATTGTATCTTAAATTAAATCAGCCACCGGCTTTAATAAACCGGTGGCCGGCTTTTTATTTTTAAAGCGATTATGAATTTTTTCAGAATAGCATTTATCAAAAGAATAATACTGCTTATGATATGTTTCCATATTATAAACAGCAGTATTGACGCTCCTGATATATTGCCCGATTGGGTATCTGAAGACTTGTCATATAACGAAATCGAAAGTGTAACCGAATGGATTTTGGAAGTGGTGATATCTGATGAAAATTGCATTCAGGAATATGACGGGCATGATGAAAACAAAAAGAAGATTCAGCTTAAAAAGAAAAAAAACTACTATTGTAACAGCAATACTTTCTCATCACCTTTTATCATTATCAGTAACGCTGCATTAATACATCTAAAGCAGAAAAACTATCTGAATATCTGCGATAATATCCACTCTCCCCCACCCGAGTTTATTATTTAGTTTCAAATAAGGAAAGCAATATTTAATTGCAAACAAGCTAAATAATTAAACACAATTACTATGAGATATATTCATCTGATATGCCTATTATTTTTAGGGGCTTTACATACCAGTGCACAAGAAACCAGAGATGAAATAAGATTAGAAAAAGAAAGGTTAGACAGCCTGTATATTGATGAAGTAGAAAACATTAAGAATCTACCCGACAAAGTACTTCATGCCGAACCATTGTATATTGATTTGATAAGAGATCTGGGTGCACGAAAAGGCGAAAAAGAATGGAACGTTGGTTTTGGCATTGCAGACAATTTGAATTATGATAGTTATGACGCTCTGATAGAATATGAATGGGCTCCCGTACACAGGCTTGGCTTAGAGGTAGAATTACCTTTTACGCTCAACTACAGAAACACAAAAAGAGACACTTCCGTAAATATTCCGGGAAGCAAACTTAACGGCATCAAAACTGCTTTACAATGGTCGTTTTTTGTTTCAGAAAAAATGAAAACCACAATGGCATTAGGTTATTTAAATGAGTTGGAATTTGTGCCATTCAAAGAATACAGAAATACCAACGTGCTGAATGGAAATATGTATAATCCATTTTTTATTGCCGCAAAACGTTGGGGCAATAACTTTCACACTTTACTTTATACAGGGCCTGTTATAGAGCAAACTTTTAAAGGAAATACATGGCATGTAGAATACCAAATCAATACCAACTTTCATTACATGATTTCGGGAACCAGAAATTTTATTGGTGTAGAAATAAATAAAGAACTAAAGAAAAATGATTTTGACATGACACTGCGCCCGCAAATGAGGGTTTCAATTACAGAAACGATGTTGATTGGCATTGTTGCCGGCATCCCGATACAAAGAGAAAATCAACGGTTTAGTGCATTCATAAGACTAATTTATGAGCCGCCTCATAAAAAGAAACATTGATAATTTTTCTTCGGAAACTTTTATTTATTAATGACGTTAAATAGGCTGAAATCCTTTTAGATACAGTCTAAATAAGCTATTTTTGCATTAACTTTTTTCTATGCCTGAAGAATCTGATATAATACACGAAGTAACTACACAGGAATATAAGTATGGGTTTGTAACCGATATTGAAAGCGACAATGCCCCGAAAGGGCTGAATGAAGATATTGTCCGTTTTATTTCCGCAAAAAAAGATGAGCCTGAATGGCTGCTCGAATG
>CAYSGX010000257.1:3808-4871 GCA_964430605.1 uncultured Chitinophagaceae bacterium | reverse complement strand
GTTATAATGCCTTGCATGTGGCACATCAAATTATGCATAAAATAGAAAAAAGCTACCTTAGCTGAAACTTTCTGAACGCAAAGTGAATTCCGGCTTTTTCTTCCCGAAACAAAAAAACAATTGGCTACTCATAGCTTGTTACTTATTGTTTACCGTTGCTGTTTCTTCTTGTAAAAAAGAACCTGTTCCCGCGTACATATATATTGATGGCATTGAAGTAATTCCCGGAACTTTTGGTTCAAATGCTTCAAATATTGATGATGTTTGGGTATATCGGCAAGACAATCCGCAAGGAGTGTATGAAATGCCTGTAACCTTTCCCATAATTGCCGAAGGCCCAACAAAACTAACTTTTCAGGCAGGCATAAAAATGAATGGTGTTTCTACCACAAGAATTTCTTATCCTTTTTACGGCAATTATAATATTGAACTCAATTTAGTACCGGGCAAGGTAGATACTGTAAGGCCTCAGGTAGATTATATTCCTGCAACAAAAATTGCTTTACTGGAAGATTTTGAAACAGGAAATGCCTTTGAAACCATGGAAAGAATACAAGATTCTGAAAAAGTTTTTGAAGGAAATGTTTCAGGCAGAATGCAAATTAATCCGGGAGATTCATCGGTAATGGCATATAATACCAACCGTTTTAGCATACCTTTTAATGCCGCTTCGGTTTTTGTAGAGTTGAATTATAAAAACAACAGGGTTTTTAATGTGGGCTTGAGGTGTTATAAAAATAACAGCACACAAGTTACCCGTGTAATTAAGCTGAATGTTACCAATAAAGAAGATTGGAGTAAGATTTATGTTAATTTCACTCCCGACATCAACAGTATTCAGGCCGATACATACGAATTGATACTACAATACGTTGAAGATGGCAATACTGAACCGGTTGACATTCTATTCGATAATATCAAAGTAATATACTTATAGCTACCACAATGCCATTCATCAATAAGCAAAATGCCCGCTTTTATTATGTTTTGATAGATTTTGTTGTAGCTGTCTTATCATGGGCATCGCTGTATATTTTCAGAAAAATTTTTATTGAAGGCGTTG
>CAYSGX010000257.1:0-3798 GCA_964430605.1 uncultured Chitinophagaceae bacterium | reverse complement strand
TGATACTGAGTTTACTTATTTGCAAGATCAAAATTTTGCTTTCGGTATTATTATTATCCCTTTGTTTTGGTGTACTGTTTATTTCTTTTCGGGCACCTACACTTATATTTATCAAAAATCGAGACTGGCGGAATTTTACACCACTTTTCTTCAATCGCTGGTGGGTGTGGTAATACTTTTCTTCCTTTTTATTTTAGACGATATTATTTATAGCGACTACAAAAATTACTATTACTCTTTTTCGGCATTATTTACGTTTCATTTTGTTTTTGCCGCTACCGCGCGAATGATTTATTTAACCTACACCAAAAAACAAGTTGCGCAAGAATTAATTTACCATAATGCCATTATTGTGGGCGGCAATGAGGCAGCTACCGAAATTTATTTAGAACTGTTGCAGGGAAAAAAATATAACGGGCTGAAGTTTCTAGGCTTTATAGACAGCAATGGCAACAGCGACAATCGTTTAGAAAAGTATATTCCTAAACTGGGCAAGCTTGCTGAACTGGAATGTATTGTAAAGGAAAAAGAGGTTATTGAAGTTATAATTGCTATTGAAAGAGATGAAAAGCAGAAAATGTCGCAAATTATGAATGCCCTGGCTGCTCATAAAATTGTGTTGCGGCTTATTCCCGAAATGATGGATATTATTTCCCGCTCGGTACGCACCACACAGCTGAAAGACGCTGCCCTATTGGTTATTTATCCCGATTTAATGCCGGTGTGGCAAAAAGTGGTGAAGCGCGTAACTGATATTTTTGCTTCACTTATTTTACTCATTATTGTTGCTCCTCTGCTGGCTTATTGTGTTTACAGGGTTAGAAAATCTTCCGAAGGAAAAATATTTTTTACCCAGGAACGTGTTGGCAGGTTTGGCAAGCCATTTCAAATTATTAAGTTTCGCTCGATGTATGAAAATTCTGAAGCACAAGGCCCTGCTTTATCGAGCGATAATGATGCCCGCATTACCCCTTGGGGAAAAATTATGCGGAAATATCGCTTTGATGAATTGCCACAATTTGTCAATGTAATAAAAGGAGAGATGTCTTTAGTAGGCCCGCGCCCCGAGCGGCAATTTTTTATAGATCAAATAACCCAAATAGATGGTACTTATAAGCATTTGTTGAAAGTGCGCCCGGGCTTATCTTCCTGGGGCATGGTAAAATTTGGCTATGCCGAAAATGTGAAACAAATGATACAGCGCATGAAATACGACTTGCTCTACATCGAAAACATGTCGCTTGCTTTAGATTTCAAGATTTTGGTGTACACTGTATTTATTGTATTAAAAGGGAAAGGAAAATAGCGAAGAGCAGTGCTGCAATAATCTTAAAATAAACTTTATGCAACCTTTATAATATTTATTTGCTCTTGTAAATCAATTAAAATAATTTTGTACCAAAATTTACTTAACCCAATTAAACCCTTAAACAAAATGGCTACTACAAAAAAATCAAATCCGGGACAAGAAGCATTGAGAAAATTATTGCTTGCAGGCCTTGGCCTTGCTGATGAAACCAATCAGAAGTTACACCAAAATTTTAATGCTTTAGTAAAAAAAGGACAAGCCAGAGAGCCTGAAATTAAAAAGGCTGTAGCTGATGTTCGCAAAAAAGCTGATACAAAAAGAAAAGAATTAGAGAAAAAAGTTTCTGATTTTTTAAAGCAAAATGAAATCGTAAAATCAAAAGAGTTTCAAGGTTTACTGAAAAAAGTAGAGGAATTACAAAAGAAAGTAACAGGCACAAAACCTGCAGCTAAGAAAGTTGCTACTAAGCCTGCTGCAAAAAAAGCAGTTGCTAAAAAGAAGCCTGCAAAGAAAGCCGCAGCTAAAAAGCCTGCCGCTAAACCTGCTGCTCCTGCTACAACCGAAGGTGCTGCTTCTTAATATTTCAGAACCAAATATATGTTACTAAAAACGCCCCTAAAATTCAGGGGCGTTTTTTATTGCCAAAATTAATTCAGTTTCAATAGTGTCCTAAACAATTAAAATTTACATAACATCCCAACTTTTTGAATTTTATACCTTTGAGTTTAAAGTACTGCTTCTTTCTTTTTAAAGGTGATGGTTTTGTTTAGCGCAAACTGAAACACTGCTGTTATTAAAATAGCAATGGCTTTTGCAGGCTTGGTGTCTAAACCTGCTTTTTCTATTAACTGAACCAATATTACAGAACTAAGAAACAACCCTATCATACCCACTACATAAAAGGTAACAAAACGCTTGATAGGTTGGTCTTTTACTTTAAAATTGAATTGCCTGTTTAGCGTGAAACTGCATACGATTCCACAATGAACACTTATTACATTGGCAATGATATAACTTAGCGAGGTGAGCGCTACAATTCTGTTAAACACTATAAAATCAAGCAATGCAGATACAACTCCAATTACACCATACAAAATAAAATATTTGTAGCGGTAAAAATTATCCTGAACAAAAACTACTAGACGCTCTATCATAAAAAATGAGAGCAAATTTGAGGAATATTTTATTAAGGCTCTTAGTAATGAAATTTCATTAAAAAATATTACAATCATCAGCATAATTCGCGTTCTATTTTTCATTCGATAAAGCCTTTCGGTGAACATCGCATAACAAATGCCTTATAAATCAATTCTCTTTTTCTATTTTTAGCCCTGTTACATTCTAAAACAAATCTTATGCAATTAAAAGGCGGCACATTTATTACCGATAAAACTGATTACAACAGTATTTTTTTACCCGAAGAATGGAGCGAAGAACAGTTAATGATTCGCGATATGGTAAAAGATTTCTGCCTGCAGGAAATACATGGAATGGGTATTGAGAAAGCGGCTGCGCTTGATGCCGCAAAAGATAAAGAATTGATTGTTGCCTTGCTCGAAAAGTCGGCAGAGTTGGGCTTGTGTGGTTTATCTATAGATAAAGAATATGGCGGTATGGATTTAGACTTCAATACCGGGCTGCTGTTTGGCGAAGCTATTTCTTTGGGCTTTTCGTTCGCTACTACTATTGGCGCACAAACTTCTATAGGCTCGTTGCCCATTGTGTTTTATGGCACTGCCGAACAAAAACAGAAGTATCTTCCGGGCATAGCCACTGCAAAACTGAAAGCTTCTTACTGCCTCACCGAACCAGGTGCCGGCTCTGACGCTAATTCAGGAAAAACAAAAGCAACCCTGAACGATGATGGCACACACTATTTGTTGAACGGACAAAAAATGTGGATTACCAACGGTGGCTTTGCCGATGTATTTATAGTATTTGCCAAAATTGAAAACGATGAAAATCTTTCGGCTTTTATAGTAGAGAAAGCTTTTGGCGGCATTGAGTTAGGCAAGGAAGAAAAGAAGCTGGGCATTAAAGGCTCATCAACTGTTCAGGTGTTTTTTAATAATTGCAAAGTACCTGTTGAAAATCTTTTAGGCGGAAGAGGCGAAGGCTTTAAAATGGCGCTGAATATTCTGAATACAGGAAGAATAAAACTGGCGGCAGGCGCTATGGGCGGCAGCAAGTTTGCCATAGGTAAATCGGTAGAATATGCCAATCAGCGCATACAGTTTGGCAAGCCCATCAGTTCGTTTGGCGCCATGCAATATAAAATAGGCGAAATGATAATGCGCACGTTTGCCACTGAATCGGCTGTGTACAGAACGGGCAATAATATTGACCTGAAAAGCGAAGCCTTTGTTAAAGGCGGCATGGATAAGAGCGAAGCCAAACTTCAGGCGGTGAGAGAATTTGCAGTTGAATGTGCCATACTGAAAGTGTTTGGTTCTGACAGTTTAGACTATGTAGTTGATGAGGCATTGCAG
>CAYSGX010000256.1:4509-4893 GCA_964430605.1 uncultured Chitinophagaceae bacterium | reverse complement strand
ATCGTAACCATTTTTTTCCAAAGAAAACATTTCTAAATAAATAGTATCGTTTTGATTTACTTTATAATCAAACTCGAAAGAGATATAATTGCCATTATAAAATTCATCGCTGGCATACACTTCATCTTTCTTTTTATACAATTCTCCATTTCTATAATACAGCCAGCGGTAATAATCGCCCAATGTGCCGGGTTCCTGAAAATGTACGCTCACATAGTAGCCCGCATCATCAAAAACAGTTTTTTCTTTATAGCGATAGCTAAGGCTATCTATTGGCGCAACCGGCTTCATGGTAGCTACAGACTCATAAGTGTTGTTGCCATAAATAATTTTTAGCTGATAGGTTGCCCCTATTTTTCCATTTAATATTTTCCGGGTTTTGTA
>CAYSGX010000256.1:0-4499 GCA_964430605.1 uncultured Chitinophagaceae bacterium | reverse complement strand
CAGCGTGGTGTTTTCTGAAATAATTACCAGCGCATTATCTACTTTAGGCGCTTCTTCATTTTCAAAATAATTGGTAGTGAGTGTAAGTTTTATTTCATAGGGGCCGGGAGTATTATGTATCCATCCTTCAACTACCAGTTGTGGCGCGGCATCATTCAAGTCAACATCTATTACTTCTTCGCAGGCCGAAAAAGCAGAAATGATAATAAGCAGTATCACAATCTTATTCATCTGATTGATATGCCGCTTGAAACTTAAAACTGATAACTTACTGCTATTCATTATTTAAAACTTAAAATTCCAACTGATTGATGGCACTATGGCAAACAAATAAATTTTCTTTGCCACAGTCATATCATTATCTACTTCAAAAATTATTGAGAAAGGATTTTTGCGATAGTAAACATTATATACTGAAAAATTCCACTCGTAATACAGCTTTTTGGTTTCATGATTTTTGCGTTTCAATGTCGCGCTCATATCCATGCGATGATAAGCAGGCATTCTATAACCATTGCGCTCAGTGAAGAAAGGATAAATATTTCCTTCGTAAACAAATTTACCTGCCGGAAAAGTAACGGCAATGCCGATGTTATAAGTCCAGTTCAAGCCCAGCTCAACACGATTGCTTGCCGAATAAGATGCCACCACATTTACATTGTGGGTTCTGTCATGTGTAGCAGCATATTCTTTGTTTTCATTAATACCATCTACCTGCCTTCTTGTTTTTGATAAAGTATAGCTAATCCATCCGGTAAACTTTCCGGTATTTTTTCTGATTAAAAACTCGGCTCCAAAAGAGTAGCCATTGCCGCTAAAAACCTGTGTTTCTATTTTATCGGTAAGCAACAATTCGGCATTGTCTTTATAATCAATTATATCTTTCATGTGCTTATAAAAACCTTCTACAGAAGTTTCAATAAGATTGTCTGAAAAATTTTTGAAAATGCCCAACGCCACCTGATTGGCTTTTACAGGCTGAATAAAATTATCTGCCGGCACCCATATATCCAGTGGCGAACTAACCGTGCTGTTAGAAACCAGATGCAGGTATTGCATGGTGCGCATATAAGATGCTTTCAGCGCAGTATTTTTTAAAATTTCATATCGTGCCGAAAAGCGCGGCTCTATGCCGTGATAAAACTGAATTAATTCGAGTAGTTTATACTGAATAGTATCGGTAATGGTTTCTTTGCTTTCATCGCCATATACATAGCTTTTGCCTTTACCAATATTGCTGAAAGTAGAATAACGCAGGCCATATTGCAGCGAAAACTTCTCGTTTATTTTTTGTTCGTTGCTGATATAAGCCGCTGCTTCAACCGCATTTTTATCGGGCACTTTTATACCATTGAAAATTACGTTTTGAGCTTTAGGCACTACTTCGCCCGGCATAAACTTATAGAGCGAAGCATTAATGCCATACTTCAAAGAATTTTTCGGGTTTATATAAAAAGTAAAATCATACTTAATGCCATAATTTCTAATTGCCGAAGTCCATTCAAATGCCTGATCTCCGTTAGGCCTTCCGAGGCTGTATTGATAATCGGTAAAAACAAAACTAAGATTAGAAAATAATCTTTCGCTGAACAAATGATTCCATCGCACGGTAGCCGTAGCATTGCCCCATGCTATTCTGAAAACATCCCTGAACCGAAACACATCCCTGCCAAAATAGCTCGATAAATACACACGATTGCGCTCATTTATTTTCCAATTGATTTTTGTATTCAAATCGTAGAAATAAAGTTTATTATCTCTTATTTCTTCATCGCGCGCCAGCTTAATTAATAAATCGCTGTAGGTTCTTCTGCCCGAAATCAGGAATGATGCTTTATCTTTTTTTATAGGACCTTCCAACTGTAACCTGCTGGATATTACACCAATACCGCCACTGCCCGAAAACTTCTTCATATTACCATCTTTAGTGCGCACATCAAGCACCGAAGAAGCTCTGCCGCCAAACTCGGCAGGAATACCACCTGAATACAACTTTACATCTTTCACCGCATCGGCATTAAATACCGAGAAGAAACCCAGCATGTGCGAAGCATTAAAGATTACGGCTTCATCGAGCAACACTAAATTTTGATCTACCCCGCCACCTCTTACATAAAAGCCCCCTACCCCTTCGCCTGCATTTACCACACCCGGCAATAGCGATATGCTTCTAATAATATCTATTTCGCCAAACAGTGCCGGTATTTTTTTTATAGTCTGAATGGGCAGCGAAGCCACACTCATCTCAAGGCTTTTTATATTCTCTGAACTTCTTTCAGCTTTCACCTCTACCGCTTGCAAGCGTTTCGATTCGGCATTCAGCAAAATGTTTACGCTGGTATTTTTATTCAACTGAATCGTTTCAGTTTTATTTTCATAACCCAAATACTGAAAGTGTGCCGTGTATTTTCCTGTAGGCAGTGTTAAAGAGAAGAAGCCGTAAGCATTAGCCGAAGCGCCCGTTTTTAGCTCTTCAATATATACCGAAGCGCCAATTAATTCTTCTGAAGAAAGCAAATCTTTGATATAACCGCTCAGGGTATATTTCTGCTGTGCATGAAGGGCAAACATGCTGCATAAAAGTAGGGCAGATATAAAAAAGTATTGCCGCATTGCTATTTAGGAAAAGATACCAAAGGTAATTAATAAAAAGACCTTTTGACTATAAACAGCCATTAAACACACATGAAATACTGCGCAATCTTTATGCGTAATTTATGCTGAAAAAGAAGTACCGCAGCCACAGGTTTTATCGGCATTCGGATTATTGAAAGAGAAACCGCGGGCATTCAATCCGTTTTCATAAGCTATTTCCATACCTGCAAGGTATAGCGTGTGTGCTTTATTCATGTATATTTTCAATCCCTCTATTTCATAAGCTTCATCGCCTTCTTTAAGCGTGTCGAAGCCCAGCATATAAGAAAAACCTGCACAGCCACCACCCTTTACACCTATGCGCAAGCCATGCCGATGGTCTAAATTCTTTTCAGCAAATATTCTTCTAAACTCTGTTAATGCCTCTTCGGTTAAGCTAATCGGGCAGTCGGTTTTTACTTCTGTCATAATTTATTCTTGGTATGCAAAGTTAGGTAACAGCAATGTTATTATAAAGGTTTCAGAATAATACCGTTTATATTTCAATATTAGTCTAATGCCTTACGGTATAAACTATTGTAATCCCGATAAAATATCGGGAACAATTAGTATAATACATTGTTTCGCTAAAAAAATGGTATAACTTTATTTTATGTTTAGAATACTGCTTACCCTGCTGCTTTTATTATTTTGTTTTACTGCCTTCGCGCAAAAGAAAACTAAAGAACCTGCAACCAATACAACAATAATTGCTATTAATGATGAGCCTCGCGATAAATTCTCAATGCGCATCATGTTTTATAACGTAGAAAATTTATTCGACACCATTAATGACCCTCATAAAAACGATGAAGATTTTTTGCCCGATGGCAATCTTCGTTGGAATGGTTATCGGTATAACAAAAAACTGAAAAATACTTATAAAGTAATTACTGCCGTAGGTGGCTGGGATGTGCCTGAAATTATCGGCTTCTGCGAAATTGAAAACAGACTGGTGCTGGAAGAATTGATTCGCAAAACACCTTTACGCAACAGCAACTATGAAATTATTCATTACGAAGCGCCCGATGAACGGGGCATTGATGTAGGCTTGATTTACCGTCCCGATAAATTCACGCCTTTAGCACACGAGCCCTTAAATATTTCGTTTGAAAATAATGAAGACTTTAAAACACGCGACATACTATATGTTAAGGGCATTGTAATGAACAGCGATACACTTCACTTATTTGTAAACCACTGGCCATCGCGCAGAGGTGGTGAAAGTGATTCGGAACCCAAAAGAATATTGGCGGCTACCGTTGCCCGCAATAAAATAGATGAAATATTAAAGCTGAACGCTAAAGCTAATATTTTACTTATGGGCGACTTTAACGATTATCCTGAAAACAGAAGCATGAATGAAGTATTGCGAGGCAAAGAATCGTTAGAAACAGCCCGGCAAGGCGACCTGATAAATCTCATGTTTGAGCACTTAAAAAATCATCAGGGCTCACATAAATACCAAAGCCACTGGGGTTGTTTAGATCAAATAGTAGTTTCGCCTTTTATGCTGAAAGAAAATAATTCACTGCAAGTGAAAGGCAACAAAGCCTGCATATATAGAAACGATTTTTTACTGAAAGAAGATGAACGATGGATGGGCACAAAACCTTTCAGGACTTATGAAGGCTTTAAATATGCAGGTGGCTATAGCGACCACTTACCCGTGTACGTAGATTTAGTTTTTAGAAAGCAATTACATTGATAAATTACTTCAATCCATCGTCAATATCACTTTCCAATCATCTTTTTCCTGCCACCCGGGTTGTTCTTTTTTGCTGAAAAAATAATTGCCGATAACCAGATAATCCATATCGGTGCGCATAAAGCAGCGGTAGGCATCTTCGGCAGTGCATACTATT
>CAYSGX010000255.1:0-4909 GCA_964430605.1 uncultured Chitinophagaceae bacterium | reverse complement strand
GGTTTCCGAAATCTTTAAATTGTCTTATTATACAATGGGTTGAAACCCATCGCTATTATGACCAAAGGATTTTTTCTTTTAAAATAGGGCTAAAGCCCTTATTAAGTTCCGCGGACTTTAGTCCGTTGTATAGAATAAAAATAATTCCTTTGGTCAAAACATGCCATAGGTTTTAACCTGTGGCAAAAAAGAAACACGGACGGACACCACCCCTGTTTGAGAATAGTGTACTTCGTATTAGTTTTATTAGCTTTGAAATTGCACTAAAAAACATAATATATGAGCCAAAAATGGCTTGCCATTATAAACCCTGTTTCGGGTGGCAATAAAGACCAACAGCAATCGAGAAAAATTATTAGTCATTTAGTGAATCAGGGTTTTGATATTGACGCGAAACTTACTTACGATAAAGGCAGCGCCATAAATATTGCTAAAGAAGCGGTTGAAAATAATTATAGAAACATCATTGTTATTGGTGGCGATGGCACATTGAATGAAGTAGTAAACGGAGTGTTGCAACAACAAACTATTCCCTCTTCCGAAGTAAAAATTGGCATGTTTTCTTTAGGCACAGGCAACGATTTTATACGCACCATGAAAATTCCTAAGGATTACGAATCGGCTACCGATATTTTATTGCAAGGCAAAACTAAAACCATAGATGCAGGGCTAGTTTCTTTTCATATAGATGGCAAAAAAACTTCCCGGTATTTTATAAATGTTTTAGGAATGGCTTTTGACGGTGCGGTTACCGAAAGCGCCAACAGCACAAAAGGAGCTATTGGGAAAATGACTTACCTGAAATCGGTGGTAACTACTTTATTTAAGTATGAACCTACTAAAATTAAAATTGAAGTAGATGATGTTGGGGTTGCCGATGAAACTATTTACTGCATTAATATTGGCAACTGCAAATATTCCGGTGGCGGCATGCGCATGGTGCCCGATGCGATACCCGATGACGGCTTGTTTGATATTACCATTATGAAGCCGCTTCCCAATCTTGTCGCTTTGGCTAATCTTCATCGCCTGTTCAATGGCACTATTAAAAAACTAAAACAGGTAACTGCTTTAAGAGGCAAGAAGCTGAAAATTTATTCTGAACCTGAAATATGTGCCGAAGCTGAAGGAGAATTTTTAGGCTGGTCGGGCTTTGAAGTGAATATTGTGCCGAAAGCCATTACCATATTTGTGCCTTAATACAACTATTTTTTTACGGCTTCAAATCTTGCCAGCGAAGCCATTCTCGACCTGTTCAGGCTCAAAGAATTGCCACTAACAATATAGCTGTCTGTCTTGCCCAAAACTTCTGCAAGTATTTTTTCTGTTTCCATATTTGTGCAAGCCATCATGGTAGCAGCAATATTTGAAAACGATATTCTGTTTCCTTCTTTCAATTCATAGTCACCCGTCATACTATTGCAGCCTCCATAAGCGGACATTCTGCCTTTAGCATCTAATTGCAAAAAAGGTTCTTTGCCATGCCCGCCTTTAATATTAACGGCATTACCCATTAATTCAACAAGTTTCCACTTAATACCAATAATTGAAATTTCGGTTTCGCTGTTGTCAGAAATTGTTGTGTTTGCCGAAGACTCTTTTTTCAGCATATAATTTTGCGCCAAATCTCCGGTAATGCGATTGCCTTCAATATCTGATTGTGTAAGTGTATTTTCTCCAACAAAATATTGAGACGCGCTACCTGTTAAATCTTCTAAAGTAATGGTTGTGCCTTTTTCATTCCATGTAAATGTGCCTGCTTTTTCAAATACCTCATCGCTTTTTCCTAAATACTTTGTTTTAATATTGAAGGTTAAATCTTGGTTGAGCGTTACAGTAGTTTCAATGCCTTCACAATCAGCACAAGGCACAATGCCAAAATATGTGCCTTGCCAGTCTAATGAGTTTTGGCTGTTGTCAGGAAAAGTTAAATTTTCTTCGGAAGAGGTTATTTCAGAATCAGCATTATTCACGGTAGAAGGTTGACCGGCACAGCCATAAAAAATTATTGTAGCTGTAAAGGCAAATAAAAACAAAATTGATTTCATAGTTTTTGATTTCATTTTTCTATAACGCTATTATGAAATTATTGCTTAACAATTTGCTTATTTATCAATAGTTGTTTACCGTCAGAAATTTTTAAAAAGTACATTCCTTTAGCTAAAGGTTCAGTAGAAAACGAAAACATATTCTTGCCTTTTTTAGCAAGGTCCCGATATAGCTTTTTCACCAATATTCCTTCCAGTGAATAAAGCGCTACTTCTATGTTTGCAGCGGCATCTAATTCAAATTCAACCATAACAATATCGGCCGTTGGGTTAGGATAAGTTTTTACTTTAAAATCTTTACTCAAAGGTTTTATTGAAGAGGTAGTTGATGTATCGGGGCTTTCTAAAGCGCTCACCCAGCTCCAGCCTACTCTTCTCGCGATAGGGCTTCCCGGCAGCACCCTTCTTGTGCCAAAAAATCCTGAAATCCAAACCTTTCCCGGTTCATTATATTTTCTTTGCGAGCCTGTATAATCGCCCCATCTTTCATAAGCGGTGCTTGGAAAAAGATTTACAAAACTATCGCCACTTTTCAGGTTAACACGTTCTGAATATTTGTTGGTTGCGCCATTATAAAAAATCGCTGAAACGCCTGCTGCCGAATCAATTGAGGTATGATTAAAAGTAATTATCGCTTCATCATCTCCTGTGTATTTTCCTGTGTAAGAAATATTAGGATAGCCATAATCTAAATGTATTTCGCTTAAAATTGTGCCGCTGAAATCTTTGTTGAAATTTACCCTGCTCACTTTTCCATGATATACTGCCGAACGAATCGTGTCGGGATTAACCGAAGTCATTACAAAATGAATGGTATTATTTTCAATATACCCGCCCAATACACGGGCATCGTTGGTTTGCAGAAATTGATTATTAGACTGAACTCCGTCAGGAGCCAAACCGTAAGGCGTAGATGATATTCTGAAATCTATATTCAATTGCGTGGCAGGGTTATCTAATTTGCCCGTTACTTCAAGTATAAAAAAAGTATCGTTTTGAATATCAAAACTTCTGTTAGACAACAAGAAAATGTTTGGGCCTGTAGTGTTTGAGCCACCTTGAATGGGCGTTAAATTTCTTATTGGTTGGTTATTAAGTTTTATGTTGTTATAAACTCTGGTTTGCAATGTGCTGCCTGTGTGCCCACTGTTTTTATTGATTTGCCAAATAATGCTTTCTTCAAATAAAAATTTCCACGCATCGGGGCGGATATCGTTTGCATCTCTGTCTCTCAATAAATTTCCGGTAATAATTAATTCATCATCGGTTATTGCTATGGCAGGAAAATCGGTCCATACGGTATCTTGGATGGGATTACCGGGCAAAGCGTATAAAAACCAATCGTCTAAAGGATTATTGGTTTCAGAAAAAGCCACAACAATATTTGTATTATCAGAACTGCTTCCGCATAAAAAAACCAAAATAAATTTATCTTGCTTAGGGTCGTAACGTATTTTGGGGTCATACATATTGGCAGGCAAACCCAAAGTATCGGCAAAGGCTTCTAAAGAAATTTTCTTCATTAACGAATCTTCATTCATATCAAAAATATAAATGGTAGAATTGGCTACCGAAACCAGCATGTTGTTGTTAGAAATGGCTACATCATTATCTGCCGGTGCGCTGCCATCAAATTCATTCGATTCAAAACCCGCAAAGACAATTGGGTTTTCTGTTTCTCCCAGTACTGCCGTATTATTTCTTTTCTGTGTTTTATTTAGTGGTTGTAACGATTGTTTTTGTCTTAACAAAAAATCGCGATAAGAATTGCCTCCCGGAACAGGGGCTTCCAGGTTTTGTAATACAGGCTTAAAATCGATTCTTAAATTGGCTACATTAATTCTTGCATTAGCATTAAAAGTTTTTTCAAAAGAACTGTATGTGCCTTGTGAAAATATAACTTGAATGTTGGCCAATAAAGTAATTACAACTAAAAAACAGGTTCTCATCGTCTGAAAGTTTTATTTAAAGAATCGTTTGCTTTACCTCCTCCACAGCATCGGAAAACAATCTGTATGTGTGGTTTTCTTCATAGCAACGGGTAATATTCTCTCTAATATTTACCGCGCAAATATTAAATCTGATACTAAAAAAATCGGCACTTCTTTCGATATATATTTCTTCAAAACTATCTTGTAAAGTAGAAGTATTGGGCACAATAGGGCAATAATCTAATTGCGCCAACAGCGCGGGTTCATTTCTATACCATTTCTTTAGAAAATCTAAATGCGTATCAGAGCATTGGTAGCCTAAATTCAGCGCGCCAATGAGTTTACAATTCAAATTGCTGCGGTATTCATTAGGCTTATCACCTTCCCACCAGCATTCGTTGCCATGAAAAGTAGCATAGTAGCCAATCACTGCTTTCTCGGCATCAGATAATTTTCCCAAATACGCTTCGTTGAGCCGGATAGCAAATATGGTTGATTCAAATTCTTCATCGTAAACTTCTTCCAGCCAAAGCACTTTTACTGATTTATCGTTGCTTTGTATTATCGTTGCGGCATCAGGCACAACAACTTCTTTTTCTTTTGGCTTTTCACTATTGCAGGAAATAAAACATGCCGACAAAATTATTAGCGATGTACTTAGTGTGAACTTCATAATATATTCTGAAATCAAAGATGGTTTGTAAGGCAATAAAATTAATACTTATTTAACGATGGTAAGTGTGTAATATGTTATCAGCAACCCTACGACCGACCCTGCAGACATCAACCGATCGGCTTCTGACCGACCAAAACCTGACAATAACCTAACCCTGCTTTCCAACACAGCCTGTCCCGATTTTATTTCTCAGGTGTTTGAAACACGAAAATTCGAGTCTTTTCTTTGCGGACTTTAGTCCGCTTTTGAAAATA
>CAYSGX010000254.1:4179-4945 GCA_964430605.1 uncultured Chitinophagaceae bacterium | reverse complement strand
TCGGGCCTGCGCCCATTGGGAGGACAAATGTATGCGAAAGTGCGCAATGGCACCCGCTATGGTATTATTAATACTAAAGGCGAAATTATAGTGCCCATTGCTTTTGATGGCGTTTCAGAAATGAGCGAAGGCTTTTTTGCAGTGCGTCAGGGTGTGTTTCCTAAATGCCTTTCGGGCTATTACGATACTACGGGGAAAACAGCTATTCCTTTTAAGTTTGTAGATGCTTATCCTTTTGAAAATGGAAAGGCAATGGTAAAGGTGGGCGTGTTTCCCGATTTGAAATACGTGTTTATAGACCGAACCGGAAAGCTTTTGGACTATTATGGAGCATCGGGAAAATACCTGTTAATGGGTAGTCCTTCAGAAGGGTTAACTGCATTTAATAAAGATGGCAAATGGGGTTATTTAAACAGCGATGGGGTAGAAGTTATTAAACCTGCTTATGAAGAAGCAGGCGATTTTCACGGAGGCTTTGCTGCTGTAAAACTGAAAAATAAATTTGGCTATATAGACAGAAGCGGCAATACGGTAATACCTTTTAAATATGATATGGCAGGCAATTTTCATAAAGGAGTAGCTATTGTTTACACACTGGTAAAAACCAACGATGAATTGCTGAGTGAAGCGCCTAAATATGGTTTAATAGATAAGAACAAAACTGAAATTACCCCTTTACAATATGATTTTATCGGGCTGTTTAATAAAGATGGTGTAGCAATAGTAAAGAAAGCAGATAAGCACAGCATCATCAATCTTTCAGGAA
>CAYSGX010000254.1:0-4169 GCA_964430605.1 uncultured Chitinophagaceae bacterium | reverse complement strand
AAAAGAATTAATGCCATTTACTTACGATTTCATTTCAGAATTTCATGAAGGTATCGCGGTGGTGAAATCGTTAAATCCCAATACAGGTAAAGCGCTTTCAGGATTAATAGATAAAACCGGAAAAGAGATTTATGCCTTGTCTGATATTCGCTTTACCAGATTTTCTGAAGGCTTAATCGCTTTTGAAAAAGACAGGAAAGTAGGTTTTCTGAATACTAAAGGAGAAGTGGCTATTCCTGCCAGGTTCGATTCTTTCTACTGGAAAAATTATGACCGCAGCACAGGTACTTCAGAATTTGTAAACGGTATTTGTGCCGTAGTAAAAGACGGGCAACTGGTTTATATCAATACAAAAGGAGAAGAGTTTGCCGAAACAGAATAGTGAAAATTATACCAAAAGAACTTAAATTCTGCCAACCCACGACAACGATAATATTGACAAGATGATTTTAAACATTTCGACCACTTATAAACCAGCGACTGACTTAGGTTATTTGCTTCATAAACATCCCGACAAATTTCAGACATTGGAATTATCCGTTGGAAAGGCTCATATATTCTATCCTGAAAAAAGCGAGGAGAAAACAACGGTAAGTGTTTTACTTGACATTGACCCAATAGACATGGTTCGTGGAGCAAGAAATTTAGGCGGTGACGGTTTTGCTCTCGGACACTACGTAAACGATAAACCTTACGTTGCTTCTTCATTTATGAGTGTTGCTTTATCAAAAGCATTTTCATCTGCCATGAATGGTAAATGCAAAGACAAACCCGAATTGGTTGATGTTAAACTTCCATTTGAAGTTACCATTGCTGTTATTCCTGCACCAAAAGGCGGAGAAATTTTAATTAGAAAATTCTTTGAACCGCTTGGCTACAAAGTTGAATTGATAAGGCATCAATTAGATTCCAAATTCCCCGAATGGGGCGACAGTAAATATTACACCTTAAAACTAAATCATACGATTACGACAAAAGAATTGCTATCCCATCTTTATGTTTTAATTCCAACCTTGGACAATGACAAACATTATTTTGTCAGTGAAAATGAAATTGAAAAACTTTTACAAAAGGGTGAAGGTTGGCTAAAAGAGCATCCTGAAAAAGAACAAATCATTAGACGATACTTAATAAATCTTAATTCTTTGTCAAGACTGGCTTTAGAAAGATTAAGTGAAGGCGAGGAAATTGGAAACTTAAGTGATGAGTTAATTGAAAAAACAGAGACACAAAAACGAAAAGAAACATTACACGATAAACGAATAAAACTTGTAGCAGAAAAAATAACCGAATCAGGAGCAGAACGAATTTTGGATTTAGGATGTGGAGAAGGAAAATTAATCAGACAATTAATAAAACAAAAGCAGTTTTCCGAAATAGTCGGAATGGACGTTTCCTACAATGAATTAATTAAAGCCAAAGAACGATTACATTTTGAAGAAATGTCTCCGAAACAAAAAGAAAGAATTAATCTGTTTCAAGGTTCATTAACATACAAAGACCAACGATTAGAAGGATTTGATGCGGCAGCAGTGGTTGAAGTAATAGAACATTTAGACTTGAATCGACTTAAAGCATTTGAACGTGTTTTATTTGAGTTTGCAAAACCTAAAACAGTTATTCTGACGACACCGAACCAAGAATTCAATGTAATGTGGGATAAATTAGATGCAGAGGAAATGCGACATGATGACCACCGTTTTGAATGGACAAGAAAAGAGTTTTCAGAATGGTCAAATAAAATTGGAGAAACCTATAATTACAAAGTGGAGCTTTTCCCAATCGGAGATGAAGTTGAAAATATAGGAGCTCCTTCACAAATGGCAATATTTAAATTGAAGTAGAATGAGTGAAATCATAATATACAAGACTTCGGATAATAGCCCTGCAATTGAAATTACTTATGATGCCGATACTTTTTGGATGTCCTTAAATCAAATTGCAGATTTGTTTGAAAGAGACAAATCTGTAATTTCTCGGCATATAAAGAACATCTTAGACGAAGGCGAAGTTTCGGAGTATGATGCTTTTGCAACTGTTGCAAAAAATGCAACAGTTCAGCAAGAGGGGAAAAGGAGGGTTAATCGACAAATAACCTACTATAATCTGGAAATAATTCTTGCGGTAGGATATAGGGTTAGCTCTGTAAAAGGTACTCAATTCAGAATTTGGGCAACCCAACGTCTGAAAGAATATTTGGTTCAAGGATATTCTGTCAATCAAAAAAGATTGGAAGAATTAGGGAAAATAGTTCAACTTATAGAATCATCAAACAAAAACGACAATTTCCAATTAAAAGAGGCAAAAGGCTTGTTGGACATTTTGAGCAATTACACCAAAAGTTTTGTTTTACTCAATCAATACGACAGTGATTCATTGCCTAAACAATCATTAAATGAAAATGTAACCTACGAAATACAATATGAAGAAGCAAAATCGGCTATTTCAGAATTGAAAAGCCAGTTGATAGCAAAAAAAGAAGCTACAGAGTTATTTGGAAATGAAAAAGATAAAAGCTTCAAAAGCTCTTTGCAAAGTATAGTTCAAACTTTCGATGGTCAATATTTATATCCAAGCATAGAAGAACAAGCGGCAAATTTGCTATACTACGTTATTAAAAATCATTCATTTTCAGATGGAAATAAGCGTATAGGTGCTTTTCTGTTTGTATGGTTTTTAGAAAAAAACAAACATAGATTTAAAGCGAATGGTGAAGTAAAAATAAACGACAACGGACTGGTAGCATTAGCCCTTTTGGTGGCTCAAAGCAATCCTGACGAAAAAGAATTGATGGTCAATCTTATTATAAACCTCATAAACAATGGAAATTAAAGTACCCGAATTATCGCTTGTTGTTTTAATTGGTGTTTCGGGTTCAGGAAAGAGCAGTTTCGCCAAAAAACATTTTAAAAGAACAGAAATTTTATCTTCTGACGAATGCCGTGCATTAGTTTCAGACGATGAGAACAGCCAATCAGCAACAAATGACGCATTTGATGTTTTGTATTACATCGCAGGCAAAAGATTAAAAAGCAGCTTGCTAACTGTTATTGATGCTACCAATGTACAAAAGGAATCTCGTAAAGGACTTATCGAGTTAGGAAGAACCTATCATTGCCTGCCTGTGGCTATTGTTCTTGATTTACCCGAAAAAGTATGTGAGGAACGCAATCAAAGCAGACCTGACCGAAATTTTGGAGGACATGTTATTCGTCAACAGAATCAACAATTGAAAAAGTCAATCAGAGGTTTAAAAGACGAAGGTTTCAGACAAATTTATATTCTAAAATCACTTGAAGAAGTTGATGCAGTCCTTGAAATCAAAAGAGAGAAATTATACAACGACAAAAAAGATGAAGCGGGGCCGTTTGACATTATTGGTGATATTCACGGTTGTTTTGATGAGTTGCAAGAACTACTTATAAAACTGGGTTACATTGTAAACCGAGTTGACGAAACTGAAAAGAATTTTGGTTTTAATGTCATAGCACCCGAAACAAGAAAAGCAATTTTCGTTGGCGATTTGGTAGACCGTGGCCCTGACTCTCCAAGTGTTTTGCGTTTAGTTATGAGTATGGTTAATTCTGGAGTTGCTTATTGCGTTCCTGGAAACCATGATTTGAAACTTCAAAAATATTTGAACGGAAAAACGGTTCAATTAAAACATGGTCTAGAGGTTACTGTAAAACAACTTGAATATGAGACCGCACAATTTAAAAGTACCGTTGAAAAATTCCTGTATAGTTTAATAAGCCATTATGTTTTTGATAATGGTAAATTGGTAGTTGCTCATGCTGGTCTTAAAGAGGAAATGCAAGGTCGTGGCTCTGGTGCGGTTCGTTCATTCTGTATGTACGGTGAAACAACAGGGGAAATTGATGAATTTGGTTTACCAGTAAGACATAATTGGGCAAAGGAATATAGAGGGAAAGCAAAAGTTGTTTATGGACATACACCAGTTCCCAAAGCGGAATGGCTAAATAAAACTATCGACATTGATACCGGCTGTGTATTTGGCGGTAAGCTGACTGCATTGCGTTATCCTGAAGAAGAATTAGTTTCTGTAAAAGCCAGAATGGTTTATTGCGAACCTGTAAGACCAATCAACTTTAATGAAAATCAAAACAAACTTAGTTCGCAACATGAGTATGACGATTTATTAAACATTG
>CAYSGX010000253.1:399-4984 GCA_964430605.1 uncultured Chitinophagaceae bacterium | reverse complement strand
AGAATTTGTAAAACGTTTGAAAGCCCCTGCATTTGACCAGCCACTTAGTTTTTTCCACAAACTGAAAAAAACTTTTGCATAAAATGAACAAGCCCGCTCCCATATTTTCCGATGAAAAACTACAACGACAATTTGAATTAAACGGCTATGTCGTAAGCCCTTTTTTCGGAATAGAGGAGCTGAAAAAACTACAATTTTTATACGAAAAGCTTCCAAGAAAAGACTTTGTTTTTGAATCTTCATCTTTTTTAGATGATATTTCTTTGAAACATGAGATTAACATTCAGGTAAGCAACATTTTTCAGGCAAAAACAGATGCCTTATTCAAGGATTACAAACCTTTAGGAACAAGTTTTTTGACCAAAAAAAACGGCACTGATTCCGTTATGCCTGTTCATCAGGACTGGACGGTGGTTGATGAAGCCAAATACACTTCCGTTACCTGCTGGATACCGCTTACGGATACAAATACCGATAATGGGGCAATACAGCTTATTTCCGGCAGCCACAAGTTTTCCAGTGCGCTTCGCAGCCCCTCTCTGCCCATAGCTTTTCAGGATATTTATGCAGACTTGAAGCCATTTTTGAAAACCTTACACCTGAAAGCAGGCGAAGCCTTTATTTTCAACCAGGCATTATGGCATGCATCTCACCCAAACACTTCAGGCAAAGACAGAATTGCGGTAACCTATGGGCTGACTAATAAAGAAGCACAGCTTTATATGTATTATTACCGCGAGAATAACACACTCGAAAAATGGGCTATGCCCGATGATATGTTTTTACATTATCCTCAAATACGGCATCAGCCTGCTATAGGAACTAAGTTAGAAACGTTTGATTATTCGGTAAGTAAGATTACCGAGAAAGAGATTGCAGAGAAAGTTGTATCACACAGAAAAAATACGAAAATGAAACCTCTTTTCAAAAATATAGAACAACAGGCTTTTTTTGAAGAAAACGGATACATAAAATTACCCGCTCTTGATGCTGATGACATAGAAAGCCTGAAAACACTATACACTACACTCGGCTTCAAAGACGAAAAAGGCTACGGCTTTCATGTAGGTATGGATAATAAGGATAAAAAAGTGGTGTCTGAAATGATGCACGAAATTAAACGCATAGCGCTGCCGAAAGTCCAGAATTATTTGGAGGAAGTGCAATTATTCACTACCAGTTTTGTAGTAAAAGACCCAAACCCGCAGGGAGTAGTACCGCCTCATCAGGATTGGAGTTTTGTGGAAGACGAAGAAAATTATTGTTCCGTTACCTGCTGGATTCCTTTGCAGGACGTGAATATAGAGAACGGCTGCATGGGCGTAATCAAAGGAAGCAATCATTTTTTTGATGCTTTCAGACCCTCGCCATCACCGCAGGTAGGTGGGGCGATAAAGGAACACATGTTTACTATTTTCCCCTTTCTGCAATTGGTGGAAATGAAAGCGGGCGAAGCGCTTATCTTTAATAATAAAACAATTCATGCATCGCCTCCGAATACGACAGACGAAACAAGGCTGGCGGTAGGCTTGGGCTTTACGCAGAAAGAAGCAAAAATTTGTCATTACTACCTGAAACCCGGCAGCACGGACAAGGTGCTTAAATACAATATAGATGCTGATTTTTTCTTCAAATACGACAATGCTTTGCTTTCTAAAATGCATGATGAGGGCAAATTGATTGAAGATTACGGAGAAGCAGAAGAAAAACACTACGCATTTGAAAAATTAACTGCGGAACAACTTACCCAAAGAATACAAGATGCAGGAAATGTATATAATGCACCATTGGTGGCTACCATGGCAAAACTGTTTAACTATAATGCCGATGGAAGTCCTAAAAACCAAGAAAAAAATGAAATAGTTGAAGTTGTTGGGGAATCAAATAATGGACATTCGACAGAAGAAATTCTTCCATTTTGGAAAGTATATACTCCCCTCAATATTTTAAGAGAAATAAAACACCGCATAGCATAGCAGGATAATTTATGTTTCAGTTTCCGAAAAATATGAAAAGGGTTTTTGCCGATGAAAATATTCAGGCAGATTTTGAGCGGAAAGGCTACGTGGTGCTTGATTTTTATAACCGGGAAGAAATTGATTATCTGTTGAATTTATACAGAACACTTCACCCGAAAGATGAACAGGGATTTTTCCCTTCCACTTTTTCCAAAGACAAAAACTACCGAAAAACGGCAGACGAAGAAATTCGGAAAATAGGAAACAGAAGCATAGAATTACTTTTTAAAGATATTAAGGTAGTTTGTGGAAGTTTTATTGTAAAAACATCTGCGGAAAGCAGTGCAATGGATGTGCATCAGGATATGACTCTGGTGGATGAAAGTGAATTTACGGGCATCAATATTTGGTGTCCGTTGGTTGATTTGACCGAAAACAATGGCGTATTATATGTATTGCCCGAAAGCCACAGAATTTACCCTACTTACAGGGGTTCGTCCATACCGAACATCTATGAAAATGTGTATGACGAAATCAAACAGTATATGATTCCGGTTTTTTTAAAAGCAGGAGAAGCCATTTTTTTCGACCAAAGCATTATACACTATTCGCCTCCCAATCTTTCGGGAGCAATTCGCCCTGTTACCAATACTTATTTTACGCATAAAGATGCGATATTCAGAACGGCATATTACGATACAAAACACCCCGATAAAGTGGAACTGTTTGAACAGGACGATACCTTTATGACCAATTTTGAACAGTTTGGGAACAATATTTTCGCTCGTCCCACAATCGGGAAAAGTCTCGGTTATTTCGAGTGGGATTTTCCGAAATTGACTGCCGAATTTTTAGAAAAAAAATACGGTAAGAAAAAATCTCTTATCAGAAAAATTATGTTTGCCTTTGAATGAATAAAATTCCTGAAATATTTGTCAATGCGGAACATCAACACGATTTTGAAACCAAAGGATTTGTAAAAGTTCCGTTTTTGGACAAAGAGCAAATCGCTTTCTTGGACAAAACTTTTGATGAGCTGCATCCTCAATTGCCCGAAAGCGGATTTATTGCAGGAAGCTATTTTTCTGATTTTGAATACAAGAAAAAAGCCAGCGACATTATTTTAGAAGTTTTTACCCCTTCTTACGAACGCATTTTCAAAAACTATACGGCTTTCGGAGGTTCTTTTTTATTCAAGATACCGTCTGAAAATTCCGATTTGGTTTTGCACCAGGACTGGACAATTGTTGATGAACATAAAGCCGTAGCCATTAATTGCTGGGTGCCGCTTTGCGACACCAATATTGAAAATGGCACGCTCATGGTATTGCCCGGTGCGCACAATTATCACTTTCATGTTCATCGTGCCCCTACGCTCAATTTCTTTTTTACAGGAAATGAAGATGCCGTAAAAAAACATCTTGTCCCAACCAATGCCAAAGCCGGAGAAGCTGTAATTCTCAATCAAAGTTTGGTACATTACTCGCCACCGAATGTGTCGGGAAAAATTCGCAAAGCGATTACGGCAGGCGTGAAAACCCAAGGCGAACCGATGCGTTTTTATTATCTCAATCCCGAGAAAGGAAAAGATAAATTGGACATCTATGCTATGGACGAAGACTTCTTAATTAAATTTGAAAACTTTGGTAAAGATATATTTGAAGCCCCAAAACACGGGCAATTTGTAGAAACCATAGATTATACGTTGCCTCAACTCGGCAGAGATGAATTGGAAAATTTAATTCAATCATTTAAACTCAAATCAGGATTGAATCCGTCAGAAAAAAAATCTGTTTTTCAAAAAATTAAATCTCTTTTTAGCCATGCAGTTGAATAGAGCTATTTTAAAAGACGAACAGTTAAATGCAAGGTTGAGAGATGAAGGGTACATAACTGTGCCTTTTTTAAATCACGATGAAGTAACTTTTTTGATAAATGCATTTTCAGAGATTAATCCGTCAGATGTACAAAACTTTTATGCTACTTCACATTCTCCCGATATTTCGCTTCGGAAAAGATACAGCGATTTAATCAGGCAAAGTATTTCAAATTCTTTTGAGCGTTTTTTTTCGGATTGCAATTTGCTTGGAGCTTCTTTTGTGGTAAAATCACCTCACTATAATGAACTGCTGCAACCGCATCAGGACTGGAATATTGTAGATGAAACAAAATACCGCTCCTTCAATATCTGGATTCCGTTGGTGGATTTGACCGAGCAAAACGGAGCGATATTGGTAATGCCCGAAAGTCATCGCTGGCTGAAAAATTATCGTCATTCATCTATTCCCTGTGCCTTTCAGGAAGTGCATCATTTGTTGTGGCAGCAAATGACTCCGCTTTATTTGAAAGCAGGCGAAGCCTTGATTTACGACCATGCTTTAATTCATGCCTCTTTTCCGAACAACAGCGATGAGTTCCGCATAGCCTGTGCCTGTGGAGTAATTCCTTCGGAAGCGGAAATGTTGTTTTACCGAAACAATAACGGAAAGGTAGAAGAATACGAAAGCAATCCCGATTTTTTTATGACGGAAAATATTTTTGAAAGCGTTGGCAACCTGAAAAAAATCCGCGAGTTCAGCTATGATTTTCCTTCGGTAACGGAAGAACAATTTTATCATTTCGCAGGA
>CAYSGX010000253.1:0-364 GCA_964430605.1 uncultured Chitinophagaceae bacterium | reverse complement strand
GCCAAGAAAAAAAGAAGAAATTGCAGCAGAACAAACAGCAGACGAAAGACTTCCTTTCTGGAAAATCTATACGCCTCTGAATATTTTGAGGGAAATAAAATCACGCATTGCCGGCTAATAAAATGTTTCAGCACCCGCCCATAGTAAAAGACGCAAAGCTCAACGAGCAGCTTTTTCAGAAAGGGTACATAATGCTGCCTTTTCTTGATGCAGCGGAGGTGGCTGCTTTGCAGAAGATATATTTTGATTATCACAGAAATGCCACAGTAGAAGGATTGTATGTTTCCTCTAAAGGAAAACCTTGGAAGGAGTTGATAGAAATTAGTGATGCCATTAAAAGCGTTATTGAACCTTCGGTTGATTT
>CAYSGX010000252.1:0-4995 GCA_964430605.1 uncultured Chitinophagaceae bacterium | reverse complement strand
GGCAAATCTCGAATCGGTGATTACCTACGAGGGCACACACGATATTCATTTGCTTATCACAGGGCAGGATGTAACAGGCATTGGGGCTTATAAATAGTTTTTATTTTTTCTGCGTAATCACCGTGTTGTGCGTCATTTTAAAACACCAAGCGTATGAAACGACAAATTAAAAAATGGACATTACGACTGACTGTAACAGGATTGCTTATTGCAGGACTTTTGCTCATAATTGTTTTAAACCCAATTCTGACTTATGCAAACAAAACGACACATAACAACTATTCAATTTACCATAATAAAACACTTGACCCAAAATTAACCTCAACACTTGACCAAGCAACAATACTTCTAAAAACAAGCGAATTATATAACGACAACCTTAAACTTGACATTTGCTTAAATGACGGCTCAAATTATCCGACACTGATAAAAGCTATTCGTGGAAAAGCATTTGCATGGGGGTTTTATGACAAAGTTGTTATGCAAGGAACAATGAACTGCCAGGAAAATTTTGTTGAATTAAATGGCTACAAATGGAATTTAACCCAACTGTTGGCTCACGAAATGACACATTGTTTACAGTTTGACAAATTTGGTTTTTTTAAATCCAAACCTGTTGCTGACATTCCAAATTGGAAATGGGAAGGTTATGCAGAATATGTTTCAAGACAAAACTCAAATCAAAAAGACCTTAGAAAAAATTTAGACCGATTACAACAATCAGGCAAGAACACTTGGGAAATAACTTTTGAAGACAGCACAATAACACCAAGAGAATATTACAATTATTGGACTATGGTTCAGTATTGTTTAGACGTAAAACAATTGACCTACCAACAGTTACTTAAAGACAAAACAAGCGAATCAGAGATACAAACTGAAATGACAAATTGGTATAATGAAAAGAAACACTAACGCACCACAGCCACATCGGGTTGCGGAAAATTTCTTTCTGTTTATAAACCATTCTTTTTCTGTGGAAAATCTTTATAAAGCGTGGATAAGCGAGTGCTAATTGTTAGTATTTGTGTTTATTGATGGTTAATAGTATTTGTAAAGTATTTCTTCAACCTAAAGGCATAACTTACAATTGCCTGCTAATCTCAAAAATCTCCACTTCGCTTATACTATCACCAAAATGTTTTTCAATTCTTTGCCGCTGTGTATCGGTAATAAAGATTTGCCCTTTATAATGAGCATTCAGGTAGTGCAGCAAATTTTCGCTTCGTTGCAAATCTAGCTTATCGAAAATATCATCGAGCAAAAGCAATGGTGTTTTGCTGAGTTCTTTTTCTAATACAAATGCCTGAGCCAGTTTCAGCGATAATAAAAAAGTTTTTTGTTGCCCCTGCGAGCCAAATTTCTTAATGGGTTCATCGTTCATATTAAAAACCAAATCATCGCGATGAATACCTTCCATAGTACGTTTCATTATCCTGTCTTTTTCAATATTTCCTTTCAGCATATTTACAGCCTCTTTGGTATTCAATATCGAATCATAAGTTAAAGAAACGGTTTCATGCCCACTGGAAAGTTGCTGGTAGATATTGTTAAATACAGGTGTAAGCTCTTTAATAAAAGCATTTCTTTTTCCGTAGATAAAAGTATTGAGCGGGGCCAATTTAAAATCGTAAGCCAGTAACAAATTGCTATCGAAAGTTTGCTGCTCGGCAAATTGTTTCAGCAAAGCATTTCTTTGGGCTAAATACTTATTGTATTCCTGAAGCGCCTCTAAATACTGCCTGTCTATCTGCGACAAGGTAGTGTCTATAAATCTTCTGCGCTCTTCGCTACTGCCGTAAATCAGTACCTGGTCATCGGGAGCCACCATTACAACGGGCAACAATCCTATATGATGTGCCAGCCTTTCATATTTAATATCATTAAGCCACAATTCTTTTTTTTGGGCTTTGGGCAACAGGCATTTAATATGCAGGTATTCACCGGCTTCCTGAAAGTTTCCCTCAATCTTAAACGAAACTTGTTCATGTCTTATAAGTTGTTGATCTACCGAATTGAAATAAGATTTGGTGAGGCATAAATAATAGATAGTATCAAGCAAATTGGTTTTACCTGCACCGTTTTCGCCCGTAAAACAATTTATAGGCTTAGTGAAATTATAAGTCGCTGATGTATAGCATTTAAAGTTATAAAGATGAAGGCTGTGAAGAAACAAAGTAAAGACTAAAGGTTTTTTAATATTTTTGACCCACTTAACTGAAATGGCAACAACAAAAATAAGTAAAGAAACCTACCTCGAATGGTACGAACTAATGTTAAGGCTGCGCAAGTTTGAAGAGCGTGCCGGAATGTTATATGGGCAGCAGAAAATTCGCGGCTTCTGCCACTTATATATTGGTATGGAAGCAATTGCAGCCGGAATTACCAGTGCCACCAAACAAGACGACCCTTTAATAACTGCCTATCGCGACCACGCCTTAGCAATTGCTAAAGGTATTTCGAGCAACGAAGCTATGGCCGAATTGTATGGGAAAGCCACCGGATGCAGCAAAGGTAAAGGCGGCTCGATGCACTTCTTTTCTAAAGAAAAAAGATTTTTTGGAGGGCACGGCATTGTAGGTGGACAGATAGGCTTGGGTGCGGGTATTGCTTTTGCTGAAAAGTATAAAGGAACCGATAATGTATGTGTGTGTCTTTTTGGCGATGGTGCAGCCAGGCAAGGTATTTTGTTTGAAACCTTTAATATGGCGATGCTGTGGAAGCTGCCCGTAATATTTATTTGCGAAAATAATTTTTATGCCATGGGCACTTCGGTAGAGCGCACTTCTAACGTTACCGATATTTATAAAATAGGCAGCGCTTTTGATATGCCTTCTGAATCGGTAAACGGTATGCGTTGTGAAGATGTGCATGAAGCAATGGAAAGGGCTGTAGCAAGAGCCAGAAAAGGTGAAGGCCCTACTTTCCTCGAAATAAAATGTTACCGTTACAAAGGGCACTCTATGAGCGACCCTGCCAAGTACCGTTCTAAAGATGAGGTTGAAGCCTACAAACAACAAGACCCTATTGAACAGGTAAAAACAACAATTTTATCTAAAAAATATGCCAAAGAAAGCGACTTGGAGGCTATTGACGCAAAAGTGAATGCGGAAATAGACGAATGTGTTACCTTTGCCGAAAATTCGCCTTACCCTGATGCTTCTGAAATGTATTCAGACAACTATGTACAGGCAGATTATCCTTTTATAACCGATTAAAAATTCATAAATAAAAAAATGGCCGAGACCAAAGTAAAGCCAACTACAGCAAGTGCTGATACGTTGGAAAATCTACAAGTAGCATTTGAGAAAAATCAAAAATTAGTTATTGGCGCAGCGAGTGCGATATTGGTAATATTTGTTGCCTATATCGCTTTCTTTCACTGGTATGTGCCACAGCAGGAAGTAGAAGCGCAAAATCAAATTTTCAAAGCTGTAACCTATTTCGAAAACGATAACTACGAACAGGCATTAAATGGCGATGGCAATTTTCCAGGCTTATTAGCAATTGGCAATAAGTATAAATTTACCAAAGCAGCTAATTTGTCTCATTACTATGCAGGCATGAGCTATTTGAATACCGGTAAATTTCAGGAAGCTATTGACCAGTTGAAAAAATTCAGTTCAGACGATAAAGTATTGGGCACATTGGCTTTAGGCGCTATTGGCGATGCCTATTTTGAGTTAAATAATGCTTCTGAAGGTATTACTTTCTACAAAAAAGCGGTGGCAAATAAACCTAATGAATTTACTACGCCTGTTTATTTGTTGCGTTTGGCATTAGCCCAGGAAAACGCGGGCGATAAGGAAGCCGCTATCAAAAACCTGAATTTTTTAAAAGACGAATATCCTGCTACTCAGGAAGGCAGGAATGCTGAAAAGTATTTGGCAAGATTGGGCCAATAATATTCAGGCTGAATATTGTTTTTGAAACATTACTATGGCATCTGCACTTAAAAGTTTATCTGAATATAATGCTGACGAAATTCCTTCAGGTAAAGGAATGAAGATTGGTATTGTGGTTTCGGAATATAATGCAGACATTACATTTAAGCTATTGAATGGTTGTATAGAAACACTGGTGCAGCATGGCGTGAAAGATAATCACCTCTATATTACTTATGTACCCGGTGCTTTTGAACTGACTTATGGTGCCAGAATAGTTGCCAAACAACAAAAGGTAGATGCCATTATTTGTCTCGGCTGTGTTATTAAAGGCGATACCGACCACGACAAGTATATTAACCATGCAGTGGCGCAAGGTATTACCCAACTCTCTTTACAGATAGACCGCCCGGTAATTTTCGGCTTGCTTACCCCCAATACTCACGAACAAGCTGTTGACCGTGCCGGTGGCAAGCATGGCAACAAAGGTGTGGAAGCTGCGATAACTGCTTTAAAAATGGTAGCACTTAATAATAAGTAAGCTGCTTACACTACAGACACTCCTATTTCCACATCGCTTTAAGTGTTACCATACTGTCAATATGAAACTTAGGTTTACTGTATAGATGCCGAAACCGAAATTTCTGAAGTATTTGATACTGCATGGAAATCGGTAATGATAGATTATATAGAAAGACTGAACAAAAGGTTTGAATAACGACAAAAGGCATCCCATCGGATGCCTTTTAGTATTGATTTACTTAAACCTTATGGGCTTGTAGATGATTACGCAAACTGCTTAGTGTTTTCGGCACGCTTACGATCATTAGCATCTAAGAATATTTTTCTTAAACGAATGCTCTTAGGCGTTACCTCTACATACTCGTCTTTTTGAATATACTCCATAGCTTCTTCTAAAGAGAAACGAATAGGTGGCGCAATGTTTGTTTTTTCATCGGTACCCGAAGCCCTTACGTTAGTCAGTTTTTTGGTTTTAAGGGTATTCACCTCTATATCATTAGGGCGGTTATGCTCACCTATTACCTGTCCGCAATAAACCTCCTGACCCGGCTCGATGAAAAATTTGCCTCTGTCTTGTAATTTATCAATG
>CAYSGX010000251.1:0-5008 GCA_964430605.1 uncultured Chitinophagaceae bacterium | reverse complement strand
CCCGGCAAAAATTTCAGCATAAAAAATCAAAAATTTTTATTTTTAAAGTAAACTAAACATCTTTATTCTTGTTATAGGTAAAAATTATCGGTATGAAAAATAACAAAACTGAAAAATCAATTTTACTAACCGGTGGCAGTAAAGGAGAAATTAATTTAGATTACCGCATACTAAGAAAAGCGGTGCTGAATGTGAGAGCCATAGATCACGATATCAGAAAAAAAATCATCGGCATGTTACTGGAAAAAGGCGCTATGACTGTAACCGAGATTCATAACGCACTTAACATAGAGCAATCGGTAGTTTCTCAGCATCTGGCAGTATTGCGAAGAGCAGGCTTGGTGCAAACCGACAGAAACAGAAAATTTATTGCCTATTCAGTAAATACTGAAAGGCTGAATGAAATAAGTCAGTTTATTGATAAATTAGTTTCTTAAACAATTAAAACGCTATTATACACATGGCAACAACAACGACAAACCCCGTGATTAACGATAAAAGTTTAGATCGTTCCGCAGAGATATTAAGAGCTTTGGCTCATCCTGTAAGGCTAAGAATAGTTGGTTTTATTGATGAGCAAAAATCTATCAACGTTAACAAAATATATCGCACGCTGAAACTGGAACAATCTATTACTTCACAACATCTTAGAATCTTAAGAGCAACAGATATTGTTGAAACTAACAGAAATGGCAAATACATTATCTACTCGGTTAACTACGATAAAGTAAACCAATATATCAACGCTATTAAAACATATTTAGAGTTGAAGAAATAGATGGGTTAAAATTGCGTTTTTTCTCCAAAGCACAAATCACCTGCATCGCCCAGGCCGGGGACAATGTAAGATTTTGCGGTAAGCTCTTCATCAATAGCGCCCACCCAGATAGTAATATTGGTAAGGTGCTGCTTCACATAAGCAATACCTTCTGAAGAGGCAATAGCGGTAACAATATGGGTATGACTTGGCTTACCCAAAACATATAATTTCTTCAGGGTTTCTACTATAGATTGCCCTGTAGCCAACATAGGGTCGGCAAGAATTAAAACTGAACCTTCCAGTGGTGGCGAAGTAATGTATTCCATATTAATGGTAAACGATTCTTCATCAGTTGCATCGTGTTTTCTGTATGCAGCTATAAAGGCATTATCGGCTTGGTCGAAATAATTTAATAAGCCTTGGTGCAATGGCAAGCCCGCACGTAAAATAGTTGCCAAAATGGGTTGTTCTTTTAATCTTCTGCATGGCGCCACGCCCAATGGGGTGGTAACTTCATAATCTTCCCATTCCAGTTTTTTACTTATTTCATAAGCGGCAATTTCTCCAATGCGCTCAATATTTCTGCGGAAACGCATACGGTCTTTCTGAATATTTACATCTCTTAATTCAGCGACAAATTGTTGTGCTAAGGAATCAGTTTGGCTTAGGTTATGTATCATTTTTTTAGTGTTTCAGTAATTTCAAATACCAAGGTAAATCATTTCTTTTCAAATGAAAATAATTTTGTGCTTCCGCGCCAAAACTTTTGTAAAATCTTGCAACACCTTCTATCATAGAACCTTCAAAATCTAAAAGCAGGGGTTTGTTTTCGTGTGCCCGAATTACCGAATCGAGCAATAGGCTCATGGCATGGGTTGCTCTGCCTTTATCGTTTGAAGCAGGCAGTAAATTTATAATTCTTGATTTTGAATAAATAAAAAAACCGGCAGCAATCATTTCGTTATGTTCATCATAAATTATCGCCATATTGCCTGCTGAAAAATGCAGCGCATTATAGATAAGCCTGTGTAAAATATGCTTGTGTTTTGTATCAAAACCTTTCACTTTACTACCGGTATGTTCGGCATAAAAAGCCACAAATTTTTCGGGTGAAATATTATGCTGCACGGTAAGTTTTTGCTGCCTTGCTTTTTTCAGGTTTCTTTTTAAACTGTCGGAATAGCCTGCTGCTATTATTTCATAAGGCCGTTGTAAATCGAGTATGAAATTTTTTCTTTCCGAAATTCTGAAATTTTCATCTTCGGTATAATTCAAAAAATTGAGATTGAAATCTATGTAAGCATACTTTTCAGCAACGGCTTCCAAAAATTTTGAAATGGTAGCAGCTTTTAATTTTTTGGCGGCAAAAATACCTAACTGTTGCGTGAAAAATGGTTGATACACATATTCAACGCCATACTTTTTATTATAAACCACAGGCATTACCATTTCATAATCGCCCCAAATAATCCCCTGCCAGGTATCGGCAACATTATCTAAATACCATGTGTATCCATAAGGCATATTGTTCAGTGCGAAATGCACTACACCATTCCAGCGCTTGTCATCTATATCTTCACGATTAAAAAATCGAATCACTTTGCTGCGGTTTTTAAAATAGTTTCATAGGCTTCTTTCCAGCCTATCCAATGTTTTTGATCGAAAAACGATGCGTTATGACTCAACGAAATACAAGTGCCGTTTATCGCTTTCAGCCTTTCAATAACAGGTAAAATAAAGGTAAGCGATTGCCGTGGCGTTATTTCATGATAGTATTGAAAAGTAGCATCCATAAAAGCAAACGGATGTATGCGCAAATTGGTTTTGGTTTCGGTTTCGAGATTGTAAAACAAAAACGAACGGCTGTATGAAGCACGAAAACCGGGCTGCGAAGAATAGCCCATAGTGTAATCATCGGTAATATCGTTGGCCAAAAGATTTTGATAGGTTTCAGGAAAACGCAATTTTAAAAAATGCTGGCGCGACAGTTTTATATCTCTATTCAGCGCTCCCGATAAACGTTTAATTTCTTTAGTGAGCTTTTTGGCGTTCGCGTTTGAAGCATACGATGGGTGTATGCCTACTTTGGCTTCATCGGCAACTGATTTTATGAGCGTTTTAAACTCAGAAATATGAATGGAAATATTTTTATCAAACGAATCATAATCGCCAACCAAAAAAAAATAAATGGGTTTCAGCTTAAATTCCTTATGCCATTCATGCAACATATCATAAGTATCAAACGGGTCGCGCTTTATATGAAAAACAACTTGTAACAAATTTTTTATAGTTGCAAAATTGCCTTTAGATAATGATAAAAATATGCTGCCCATGTTTCTGACAAAACCCTTGTTTTTATGAGCGTATGCGCTGTCTATATCGTAGGTGGGAATAAACTCAAACTTATTTTGTTTTAAATGAAGTGCAGGGTAATGCTGCTGAAATAATGCCCGCAGCATTAATACATAATAATCTACCACAGGCACTTCAAGAAAATGGTTGTTGTAAGCAAAACTTTCTTCGGCAGAAAACCGCCCGTGCGAATCGGCTTTAAAAGGAAGATATTCTTCATAGCGGGAAATGAAATAGAATGTTGCTGAAAAAATATCGAACGGTAACGAATAATTATTATCATTTTCAAAAATGACAGGAATATTATTGTGCTTTGCTACTTCAGGAGTTTTAGTTTTAATACCTTTTTCAAAAAGCAGCCCGTTGGCATTAATGGCAATGCCGTTTAATTTTGGCTTATAACCATAATAAATTTTTGGTTCGGTGGCATTTTCAAAAGCAACCTCATCAACAGTAAACCGAATTTTTAAACCCAAAGCCTCGCCCAGCAATACATCTGTTATGTAGCGCAGGCGATTGGTAATTTGTGGCGTATAAAATAAAACAGTCACAGGCAGGGTTTCAAACTAAAAGAAATTCAACAAAAATTATTCATAAAATTTTTCGCCCTTCAGGTATTTTGTTTTTAGTAAGGGACAAATTTTATAGCGTTCTTCTTTAGTGTCGTTATATAAAGCGACAAGCAATTCATAAACATTTTTAATGCCGATTTTATCGGCCCACTCAAAAGGCCCGAAAGGATAATTGGTGCCCAGTTTCATAGCGATATCAATATCTTTTACAGCAGCGGTGCCTTCTTGTAAAGTATAACACGCTTCATTAATAATCATAAATATAATGCGCGGTGTTACCATGCCTACTCTGTCATTTACTACTCTTACATTCCACTGAAGTTTTGTGGCCAACTGCTCTACCCCGGGCGCATCTTTATCGCTTGCAATAGTAAGTTCAGCCAATTTTCTATCAATAAAAGTGGGCAACATATTCATGCCTATTAAGTGGCATTTTACCTCGCCATTAAATTCAGCGACAACTTGTGTTAGCTGAATTTTTGCAGCGCTCACTACCACTATTTTATTTTCGAGCGAAGCGTAATACTGAAGATTATTTAAGTTGCTGTCAAAATCAGTATCTAATATTATATCATAATTGCTTAGCGAAGCACTGGCTTCATCTTTAACAGTAATTGGGTAGTGATTGGGTATAATATTTTGCAACGCGCCAGCGTTTTCAGAATTTCCAATAACAATAATATTCATGCAAGAGAAATTTGTACATTAGATTGAAAATTAAAAATACAACTATTATGAGTACTCCTAAAAAATCGTTTTTTACAGCAAACGCGCCTTCACCTATCGGGCCTTATAGTCAGGCAGTTGCCCACAATGGAATATTATTTGTATCCGGCCAAATTGCCATTGACCCCGACACAGGCAAAATGATTGCCGATGATATTGAAAAAGAAACCGAAAGAGTAATGCTAAACTTAAAAGCAGTATTGGCTGCTGCCGGCTGCACTTTCGACAACATAATCAAAGCTTCTATTTTTTTGAAAAACATGGATGACTTTGCTACCATAAACCGCATCTATGGCGGCTATTTGAAAGAAGACGGGCATTATCCTGCCAGAGAAACTGTTGAGGTGGCTCGCCTACCGAAAGATGCCAATGTAGAGATTTCGGTGGTGGCTGCGCTTAATTTGTAATAAATACCTGAAATCAATTTTAGGGTTTAGGGAATTATTTTGATTATCATAAACAGTCTCTACAACTTTCGTGAGTTATGTTCTTTTTCTAACTTGGAGAACTCTTAGCAATTGGTATAATACCGTTTATATTTCAATATTATACTGAAAGTAGTTAAGATTCCGAAGGAAGCGAAACGTACTTTCAGTTA
>CAYSGX010000250.1:323-5021 GCA_964430605.1 uncultured Chitinophagaceae bacterium | reverse complement strand
GAATTTATACCGAAACAACTCAGCTTTCCGAAAAAATTAAGTTCAGAACCTTCGGTATTAACTGAAAGTACATTTCGCTTCGGAATCTTAACTACTTTCAGTATAATATAACTATCCTTCAAAATGAATAGAGAAGGTAATGGTTCTGATTTGCAATTTATCGAGCATGTTAGAGTATATTAACGTGCGGTCGGGCTGGTGCACATTTCTGATACCATTAGAAAATTTTATTTCAGGAGAGAAAATAAATAACGGAAAAAAGAATTGCAGCCCTAAACCATATTCATACTGAAAATCGCCCCGTTTAATTTTTATTTCACCATCGGCATTACGGGCTTTTGAGTTAGAAGCCAAATCTAAATTATATTTCAAGCCCGTAAAAACATAGGCTTTCATATCTTTCCACGGCTGCGATTTGTAGCGAATAAGTATAGGAAATTCAGTGTAAATAGATTCGGTGGTCTTCACAACTGATTCGCCATTCGACTCGGCAAACAACAATTTCTTATCGCCAAAAACCAGTGCCGGAATAAAACGTAAATCGAAATGCTCGCTCAGGCGCATGTTAGAAATAATGCCCATGTTGAATCCCGGCCCACGATTAGATTGCACCTGCAAAATAGAATCGCTGAAGATAAACCGGTCGGAATGGACTACCTTAAAATTAGAGGTATTATAGGCCAGTGTAATGCCAAAGTAAAACCTTCTGTTGTAATGCTCTAAAACATTGCGCTGCGCAAAAGAAGCAGTGGCAACAAGCAATAACACAACCGGTAATACTAATTTTTGTATCCGGTGTAAATTGATGCTATGCCGAATGTTAAAGGTTTGCATTGTATATTTTGAAATCCTGCTTGTTTTAGTTTTGCTGCAAAATCATTGCCTTCGGGAAAGGAATCTACCGATTCGGGCAGGTAAGTATATGCTCTCGAATCTTTAGAAAACCACTTTCCGATTAAGGGGCAAACATAATGAAAATAGAAGTAAAACAATTGTTTTACCGGAAACACCCTGGGTTTTGAAAACTCTAAAACAACCACCAAACCCTCTTTGCCCAACACACGGTGCATCTCTTTCAGCCCCTGCTCCAGATTTTCAAAATTGCGCACCCCGAAACCTACCGTAATTGCATCGAATACTGCTGTTTCAAAAGGCAGGTTTTCAGAATCGCCACGCTGCAAAGTGATTTTATTGTTCAGCCCGTTCGCTTCAATTTTTTTTCTGCCTATTGCGAGCATCTGTTCAGCAATATCCACGCCAATTATTTTTTCAGGTTGTGCGCGGCTGTTGGCAATGGCAAAATCTGCCGTACCTGTGGCAACATCTAAAACCTGTGCAGGCTTGTGTTTTTTTAGAATATTTACAGCTGTTCTGCGCCACCATTTATCTATACCCAACGATAGTAAGTGATTCAGAAAATCGTAACGGTGGGCAATATTATCAAACATCTCTTCTACCTGTTGTTTCTTGGCAGTATCTGCTTTTTCGTAGGGCGTTATTTCATTTATATGCTTCAAAGCAAAAATAAGTTTATGATTCAACGTAAATTCGCCTGCAAAGTTCGTTGATTTTTATTAATAGTATCGTTACACAAATACATATCATGATAATTAAGAGTGCAGATTTTTTAGGAAGTTTTGAAAAGTTGGAGCAATGCCCCAAAACTGCTTTGGTAGAGTTTACTTTTATCGGCAGGTCTAATGTGGGCAAATCATCGCTCATCAATTACGTAACCGGTGTAAAAGGGCTTGCTAAAACTTCACAAACACCGGGAAAAACCAAGCTGCTCAATTTCTTTCTTATCAACGAGCAATGGCGGCTGGTAGATTTGCCGGGCTATGGTTATGCCAAGCTTTCTAAAACTGAAAAGGCAAGAATCAGCGCCATGATTAAAGAGTACATTTTAAAAAGAGAATTTCTGAATACTGTTTTTCTTTTAATAGATTCAAGAGTGCCTCCGCAAAAAATAGATTTGGAATTTACCAACTGGCTGGGCGAAAACAGTATTCCGTTTGTAATTGTATTTACCAAAACCGATAAGGTGAAAGTTACTTATATGGAAGAATTTAAAACCAAAATGCTGGAAAGCTGGGAAGAATTGCCTCAAACTTTTTCTACTTCTTCTGAAAGAAAAACAGGTAAAGAACCCATACTCAACTTTATAGAAACTTGCCTTGCAGAAATAGACAACGATTAACCTGCATCATACACCAGCATTAAATTCCCGCTGGTCTCAATTTCTTTTACTGGCGAAAAAACTTTTTTGAAGTGTTCGCGCCTGAAAGCATTGGTCGATGATTTTTGTATCGCATCTGATTGTAAGCGGCTGTATATCAACAAGCCGTTATCGGGCTTCAGCAAGCGGTTAAGGTTATGTAGAAAAGTATCGCTTTCAGCATTTTCGGGCACGGTATCGTCAATAAATAAATCTACGCAAATCAAGTCATATTTTTCCTGTTCGCTTTTTACAAATTCATAAGCATCGGCACAAAAAATATCAATCTTCGATTGTCCGGGAAGAAACCCGTAACGCTTTGCTAAATCAATAACCACAGGGTCTATTTCCACGGCAGTATAGTGGCAATTAATATTGTATTGCTGATTTAATATTTGTGTAATGCTGCCCAATCCATAGCCCAACACTAACACCTTTTGAATATTACGTTTCTGAATTTCCAGTTTCTTAAAAGCCTCGGCAAACGATTCATATTTTTCGGCAAAAGAATATACGGCATTCCTGGTGCTCAACAGATACCTGCCCTTGTAGTACGACACAGTGAGAATGGTGCTGTATTTACTTTCTACTTGTTCTACAGGAAACTCATAAACGTGGCTTAGAAGCTCCTTCATTTTTCCTGTGTTTGCGGGCATGAATAAAGACATGGTCATGTGGCAAATGTAGTGCTATGTACACAACATGTTTCCACAAACACTTGCTGTAACTGAATACTGTAATGGACGTACGGGCAATGCTGCATTGATATATGAAAACTTGAGCTTGATATGAAGATAACTATCAGTAGCGGGGGAATGAAAAATAAAACGGGAAGGCAGCTGTGATATATATGGGTAAATGACGAGCGAGCAGACACTTCATTGTGTTATGGGTAGTAGCGGATGATATTGATGTAGGACTTTTGGGCATGGTATTTCACGCAAAGGCGCAAAGACACTAAGATTTTTTCAAACCATATAGAGGTCATTTAAAAGTAGTCTGATTATGCGGATGGCTTTGAAATTTATAATAGCTTATACCGTAAGGCATTAGACTAATATTGAAATATAAATGGTATCATTAGCCTTGCGTTATAAATCAAAGATATTCAATTGATTAGTCATTCTGAGCTTGTCGAAAGATATAATATTTATAACGTTTTCATGGTTCGACAAGCTCCATGACCGACTTTTCCTGTTGTTCGGAAGGAATAAAATGACTTATGAAAGAGGTCTATATTCATAATTTGGCCGACAACACCAGCTTCAAACAAACTTTCCGTCTTTCATAGCCAGTTTTCTGTCAGCCATATCTGCCAGTTCTTCGTTATGAGTAACGATAATGAAAGTCTGCTTAAACTCATCTCTCAAGTCAAAAAAGAGTTTATGCAGTTCACGGGCATTTTGCGAATCCAGATTTCCCGAAGGCTCATCAGCAAGCACAATTACCGGATTATTCACCAGTGCGCGGGCAACTGCCACACGTTGTTGTTCGCCACCCGAAAGCTCACCGGGTTTATGATTCATTCTTTTATCGAGCCCCAGTTTATTCAGCAAATAAGCAGCCCTGTCAGTCGCTTCTTTTTTATTTACATCATGTAGAAATAAAGGGATACACACGTTTTCCAAAGCAGTAAATTCGGGCAGCAAATGGTGAAACTGAAAAACAAAACCAATTTTTTCATTCCTGAATTTAGAAAGCAATTTATCATTCAGGCTGAAAGGATTATTGCCATCAAGCATCAGCTCGCCTTTATCGGGTTTATCAATCGTACCTATAATATGCAGCAACGTACTCTTCCCTGCGCCCGAAGAGCCAATAATAGATACCACTTCTCCGGGTTGCACCGTCAAATCAACACCTTTTAATACATCTAAGCTTCCGTAGGCTTTATGAATATCTTTAACTTCGAGCAACATTAATAGTTATGGTTTTTCCGCAGTATCGAAAATACAGCAACGGTCAAAGTTATTTTAAAATTATTTCCGAAACAGAATTAACCGAGTTAAAAATATTCGGAAGTTTTTTTGAAACACATCATATTCAGGCTAAAATTTTACCTGAAAGAGTAATGATAGCCGATTTACTGAATGACTATGAAAACTTCGCGGAAGTTATAGCCAAACAGGAATATGAAACGAAATGGGTTTATTGTAAAGAAAATTTAAAACAGTTATAGTTTCCCGCAGATTTCGCTGATAACGCGATGTAATTGTTTCATTCAAATACATCAGCCTTCAATAAATAGTTGGAAGTATTTGCGTTATCAGCGAAATCTGCGGGAGATTCTAAAACCAAATTGTAATATTGTAACGAATTGAAAATAACAGCCCGATGTTTGAATGTACGGTTCCTTATTTTTGATTTTGAATTTTGTCCCGATAGCTATCGCGATTTGAATTTTACACCAAAGCAAGCATGATTTCGAAATCAACTTTTTATTACATCACCGTTTTAATATTTCTGCTTCCGTTGTGGTTGTT
>CAYSGX010000250.1:0-313 GCA_964430605.1 uncultured Chitinophagaceae bacterium | reverse complement strand
AAGCCGGCAAGCACCCACGACTAAGGGGCTGGCAGGCTCTAGCGTCGTCCGACGCGGACCGCGTGGCCGAATGGTGGGATCACAGGCCAATCAGCAACATCAGGTAGCATTTAATGATTCTACCCACAAATGGCAGCCCTTTAAAGTACAGGAAGTAAAATACACAGTGGGTATTAATGGCAACGAGTATATTACTATAGATACTTCGCTTCACAACTTTCATGTGTATGACCCTGCCCTGCAAGCCGACTTTAATTACAGAACCATAGGCAACATCGGCTTGGCGGCTTATCCTGTTTTTTTTCAGCCCTAT
>CAYSGX010000249.1:0-5039 GCA_964430605.1 uncultured Chitinophagaceae bacterium | reverse complement strand
ATCTCTGCCTCTATTGCCTTGCAGTTATTGTCGTTAGCAGTTCCTTATTTTCAAAAACTACAGAAAGAAGGCGAGAGTGGTAGAAAAACCATTAACCAATGGACCCGCTACCTTACTGTGATTATTTGTATTTTCCAGGGGTTTGGATACATAGTTAACCTGAAATTTATTGCAGGGGGTTCTATTGTTATCAGCGATGCGTTATTTACAGTTTCTACCATTACGGTATTAACCGCAGGTACAGTGTTCGTAATGTGGATTGGCGAAAGAATTACTGATAAAGGTATCGGAAATGGTATCTCTTTATTAATCATGATTGGTATTATTGCCAACCTGCCTTTCGCGTTGCTTGCTGAATTTGATTCGAGAGTAAACGGGAGTGGTTTGGTACCATTTATCGTTGAGATTGCGGTTTTAGTATTTATTGTTATTGCAGTTATCTTGTTAGTACAGGGAACCAGAAGAATTCCGGTTCAGTATGCTAAAAGAATTGTAGGCAATCGCCAATATGGTGGTGTGCGTCAATACATTCCTTTGAAAATTAACGCTGCCGGTGTTATGCCAATCATTTTTGCGCAGGCATTAATGTTCTTGCCTGCCACAATTGCGCAATTTTTCCCTGCATCAGATAGTACTTCAAGTTTCATTGCTACTTTCAGCGATTTTACTTCGGCACCTTATAACATCATTTATTTCTTGTTAGTGGTAATCTTTACTTACTTCTACACTGCGTTAATTGTTAATCCGGTTCAAATGGCCGAAGAAATGAAGAAAAACAGCGGTTTTATTCCGGGTGTTAAGCCGGGCAAACAAACCTCTGAGTTTTTAGATGCTGTAGTATCAAGAATTACTTTACCGGGAGCAGTATTTTTAGCAGCGGTTGCTATTCTGCCTGCCTTTGCAATGCTGGCAGGCATCAACAGCCAGTTTGCGATTTTCTTTGGTGGTACTTCTTTATTGATTTTGGTAAGTGTTGTTTTAGATACATTACAGCAAGTGGAAAGCCACTTGTTAATGAGAAAATATGACGGATTGATGAAGTCCGGCAGAATAAAAGGTCGTTCTACCGCTGTAGGGGCATCTTTGTAATAGAGTATGATTTATTACAAAACACCCGAGGAAGTAGCGCAGATCAAAGAAAGTTCTTTGCTTGTTTGTAGTACTTTGGCTGAAGTGGCAAAACACATAAAACCCGGCATTAATACCCTGGTTTTAGATAAAATTGCCGAAGAGTTTATTCGCGATCATAAAGCAGAACCTGCTTTTAAAGGATATCGCGGATTTCCCGGTACATTATGTGTATCTGTGAATCAACAGGTAGTTCATGGTATTCCCGATAAAAGGGAAATTCGTGAAGACGATGTGTTGTCATTAGATACAGGTGTGAAGTTCAATGGTTTTTATGGCGATTCGGCTTATTCGTTTGCGTTGGGTGCCATTAGCCCTGAAGTTGAGCAATTGCTGGTTGCCACCAAAACTTCGCTTTTTTTAGGAATAGAAAAAGCCAGGCCCGGTAATAGGGTAGGAGATATCAGTTTTGCCATTCAGGAATATATTGAGCGTCAGAAAAAGTATCATATTGTTCGTGAATTGGTAGGTCATGGTGTAGGGAAACATTTGCATGAAGACCCTGAAGTGCCTAATTATGGAAAGCGTGGTTCAGGAAGTAAGCTACAAAATGGTATTGTGATAGCTATTGAACCAATGGTGAATTTAGGCACAAGACATGTAGTTCAGCTTAGAGATGGGTGGACAATAGAAACAAGAGATAAAAGCGTTTCAGCGCATTATGAGTTGATGGTAGCTATTAATAAAGACGGTAGCGAAACTTTAAACAACTATGATGATATTGAAGCAGCAATATTGAAGAACAGTAATTTAAAATTAGTACAAAGCGAAGTATTGAACTTAGCTTAAAATAAAATATGGCGAAACAAGATTTAATAAAGCAAGACGGAACAATTATAGAGGCGTTATCAAATGCGATGTTCAGGGTAGCTTTAGAAAATGGACATGAAGTAATTGCACATATTTCGGGTAAAATGAGAATGCACTATATCAAAATTTTGCCCGGTGATAAAGTTGCTTTAGAAATGTCGCCATACGATTTATCAAAAGGAAGAATAACGTTTAGATATAAATAAGAATTGAGATGAAAGTTAAACCAAGTATTAAAAAGCGCAGTGTTGACTGTAAACTTGTCAGAAGAAACGGCAAGTTGTACATTATCAATAAGAAAAATCCTAAATTTAAACAAAGACAAGGTTAATAGAATATGGCACGTATTGCAGGTGTAGATTTACCCAGAAACAAAAGAGGCGTTATTGCGCTTACTTACATTTTCGGCATAGGCAGAACTTCTGCCAAGCGAATTTTAGCTAACGCTAATGTTGATGAAAGCGTAAAAGTTCAAGATTGGTCTGATGATAATGTTAATGCTATCCGTCAATTCATCAACGATGAGTTGAAAGTAGAAGGCGCGTTGCGTTCAGAAGTTCAATTGAATATTAAACGTTTAATGGACATCGCTTCTTATCGTGGTATTCGCCATAGAAAAGGCTTGCCTGTAAGAGGTCAGAGAACAAGAACCAATTCCAGAACCCGCAAAGGAAAACGTAAGACTGTTGCAGGTAAGAAAAAAGTAACTAAGTAATCGTAATTGAATAAATAGAACATGGCAAAGACAACACAAAGCGCTGCTGCTAAAGCAAAAAAACGTGTAGTAAAAGTAGAGCCGGAAGGCGTAGTGCACATCAATGCAACTTTTAACAACATCATCATCTCTATTACCAACCGTGCAGGTCAGGTTATCTCTTGGGGTTCTGCAGGTAAAGCGGGTTTTAGAGGTTCAAAGAAAAACACGCCTTATGCAGCGCAGGTAGCAGCAGAAGACGCAGCCAAGAAAGCTTACGAAGCTGGCGTTAGAAAAGCTGAAGTATTAGTGAAAGGCCCTGGTTCTGGTAGGGAATCGGCAATTCGTACTGTAAATAACAACGGTATTGAAATTACTGTTATCAGAGATATTACACCAATACCTCATAACGGATGCCGCCCTCCTAAGAAAAGACGTGTATAGTATTAAATAACTAATTGAATAATTATAGATAATGGCAAGGTTAATAGGACCATCAACCAAGATTGCGAGAAAATTCGGTGAGCCGATTTTCGGCTACGATAAAACTTTAGAAAAGAAAAGTCATCCTCCGGGCATGCACGGCCTTTCTAAAAGACGTAAAACTTCTTCAGAATATGGTATTCAGTTGAAAGAAAAACAGAAAGCTAAAAACACTTATGGTGTTTTAGAGCGTCAGTTCTACAAAACTTTCGTTGAAGCTGCCAGAAGAAAAGGTAATACCGGAGAAAACCTGATGCAGTTGTTAGAGTCTCGTTTAGACAATATCGTTTACCGTTTAGGTATTGCGCCCACAAGAATGGCTGCCCGTCAGTTAGTTTCTCACAAGCATATTACTGTTAACGGCCGCATTCTAAATATTCCTTCATCAATCGTTAAAGCAGGCGATAGAGTAGGGGTGCGCGAAAGATCTAAAGATTTATTGGCAATTTCCACCAGCCTTTCAGGTTCTTCTAAACGTAATGCTTGGTTAGACTGGAATGAGAAAGAAAAAGAAGGTACTTTCTTAAATGTTCCGCCAAGAGAAGAAATACCTGAAAATATTAATGTGCAGTTAATTGTCGAATTGTATTCTAAGTAATTTTAAAAACAAATTTATAAGTATGGGAATCCTGACTTTTCAAAAACCGGATAAAATTGTAATGCAGAAAGCGACAGATTTTGAAGGTCTGTTTGAATTCAAACCACTTGAACCGGGCTTTGGTGTTACCATCGGAAACGCTCTGAGAAGAGTTTTACTTTCTTCTTTAGAAGGTTATGCTATTAATGCGGTTAAAATTTCAGGCGCTAATCATGAGTTTTCTACCATCAAAGGTGTAGTAGAAGATGTTACCGAAATTATTCTGAACTTAAAGCAAGTGCGTTTCAAAAAAGTATTGGATGACGATACTAATGAAGAAAAAATTTACTTATCTATTAAAGATAAAGAAACCTTTGTAGCAGGCGATATAGAGAAACATACCAATTCATTCAGAATTATGAATCCTGAATTGTTGGTTTGCAGATTAGACCCTTCTGTAAAATTAGAAATCGAATTAACCATTAATAAAGGAAGAGGTTATGTGCCGGCTGAAGAAGCTACTAACGATAACGATATTCCGGTGGGCCTTATTCCTATTGATGCTATCTACACGCCTATTAAAAATGTGCGTTACAGCGTTGAGAATACTCGTGTTGAGCAAAAAACCGACTACGAAAAACTGGTTTTGGAAGTAGTTACCGATGGTACTATTCACCCCGAAGAAGCTATTAAAGATGCTTCCCGCATTTTAATTCAGCACTTAATGTTGATTTCTGACGAGAACATTACTTTTGATTTACCGGGTAAAAAGCAGGAAGATAGTGTTGATGAGCATGTGTTGCACATGAGAAAAGTATTGAAAACTCCGTTAGAAGATATGGATCTTTCGGTGCGTGCTTACAACTGTTTGAAAGCTGCTAAAATCAACAGCCTTTCCGAATTAGTTTCTTACGATACTAACGAGTTGTTGAAGTTCCGCAACTTTGGCAGAAAATCATTAGTAGAGATTGAAGCGTTAATCAATGAAAAAGGATTACACTTCGGAATGGACTTGGCTAAATTTAAATTAAACGAAGATTGATAAAAATTAGTAATCAGTTAAAAGTTTTCAAATCAGCAGATGAACTGAAAACTTATAACTTATAACTGAAAACTTTTAAAAAATGAGACACGGAAAAAAAGTAAATCACCTGGGAAGAACACACTCACACCGCAGTGCGTTACTTTCTAATATGGCAACATCTCTTTTGTTGCACAAGCGCATTAGAACAACTGTTGCAAAGGCAAAAGCATTGCGTGTGTATGTTGAGCCTTTAATTACACGTTCTAAAAACGATACTACTCACAATCGCAGAATTGCTTTGCAAATAGCTGAAAGCAATTCTG
>CAYSGX010000248.1:4761-5057 GCA_964430605.1 uncultured Chitinophagaceae bacterium | reverse complement strand
CTTTACCATTAAAATCTACCGAGCCGCCTTCCATTACAATGCTTGGATACAATACAGGCAAATTCAAATATCTACCAATAAGCGTTGGAATATTATCGTCTAAATCGAATGGCGGATATTTACCGCCCCAGGCGTTATAACCCCAGTCTAAAATAATTTTCTTTTGTTCGGCTTCGGAATTAATCAGAAAAGCAGGTCCATGGTCTCTGCACCAGGCATCGTTAGTAGGGTGAATATGCAGTTTAATTTTATCGAAACCGGCATTAGCTTTTTCAAGCAATGAAAAAACTTTTTGC
>CAYSGX010000248.1:0-4751 GCA_964430605.1 uncultured Chitinophagaceae bacterium | reverse complement strand
TGCCGCATAGTTTCATCAACAACATTAATGTTTACGTTTTCTCCTTTCGATATTGCTTTAATAAAGGCAATATAATTTTCATAAATGGTTTCAAGTTTTCCCGGCCAAGAAGCTTCTTTATGCGGCCAGCTTAACCATGTAGCTTCATGTTTATGCCATTCCGCAGGAAAAAAATAACCCGCTTGTTTAGGCGATTTACCATTTAATATTTCCGAAGAAAAATTCAATTTATCTAAACTCAAAACTATTTTTTTAACTGTAAACTGACAACTGAATACTGATAACTATTTAATCAATATAACGCTTCAAAATAGGTTCATAAGTATCTATTCTTCTGTCGCGCAAAAACGGCCAGTGGGTTCTGTAAAAATCAGATTGTTTTAAATCCAATTCCTGCACATGTATCACTTCTTCTAAATGCGGGGCCTTGTATAATATTTTGCCGTAAGCGTTAGAAACAAAAGAACCTCCCCAAAACTGCATGTCGCCTTCTTTGCCCGTACGGTTAACCGAAACCACATGCACGCCATTGGCAATGGCATGTGCACGCTGTGCGGTAAACCATGCTTCATACTGGTCGTTATTGGTTGCTGAATCTTGTGCCACAGCCCAACCGATTGCGGTAGGGTAAAACAAAATTTGCGCGCCCATCAGTGAAGTAATGCGGGCGGCTTCGGGATACCATTGGTCCCAACAAATCAGCACGCCAATTTTTGCAAACCGGGTTTCAAAAACTTTGTAGCCTTCATCGCCCGGAGTGAAGTAAAATTTTTCATAAAAGCCCGGGTCATCGGGAATATGTTGTTTTCTGTATTTGCCCATGTAAGCGCCATCGGCATCAAATACCGCAATAGTATTGTGATACAAGCCTTCGGCACGTTTCTCGAATAAAGAAGCAATTATAACTACTCCCAGTTTTTTAGACAAGGCAGCAAAAGTATCGCACGACTCGCCACCGGGAATGGCTTCGCCTAATTTGAAATTTTCATAGTCTTCAATATCGCAGAAGTATAAAGAACGAAACAACTCTTGCAAACAAATAATCTGCGCGCCATTTTTCGCGGCTTCTTCTATGCCTGCAACTGCTCTTTTAAGATTTTCTGAAGTATCAGAAGAGCAGGCATTTTGCACCAGGCCAACTTTAACTTTTGTCATGCTGAAAATAATTTCTGCAAAAATAAAGTATTTAGTTTCTTACCACATTGTAATAATTCTGTTACACACAAGGTTATCGGCCACAAGTATATTTCATAACGTGGTGTATTTTGATACATTATAGTAAAAAATAAGTTTAAATAATACTAAATTGTGCTAAATAAGATTAGGTTTATAACTATCACTATGAATCAAGAAGATATGAGCATATCAAAAAGCAACCCAACGCTTATAGGAATTATTGTTTTTATCTTATTAATGGTTCCGATCCAGTTTTTATCTTACCAGAAATATGTAATTGACAAAAGCAATGAACGCAAGTTATTTATAGAAGCAGCGAATACTGCCAAGGGCCAGTTAGAAGCTTCACTGTATAATGTTGTATCGGCAATAAAAACTTTAGGATTTATTGTTGAAAAATATGGTATGCCCGGAAACTTTGATACCATTGCTAAATCGCTTATTGAGGCTAATAAATTTATTGATGCCATCCAGTTGGTAGATGGTAAAGGCTTTATCACTCATAATTACCCTTTTGAGGAAAATCGCCTCGCATTGGGCTATAATATTCTTGCAGATAGCTTGAGAAACAAAGAGGCTTACAAAACCATAGAAATGAAAACGGCTTTTTTTGCCGGCCCCTTTGAGTTGAAACAGGGCGGCATGGCAGTGGTGGGCAGGCAGCCACTGTTTAAGAATAATGAATTTATCGGCTTTGCCGCGGCCATTATAAAACTTTCTACGCTTATTGAAGCGACAGGCATAGACTTTTCTGAACAAAGTAATTTTCAATACCAACTTTCAAAAATTAATCCCGACACCCGTCAAGAAGAATTCTTTTTTCCCAGTAGTGAATTGTTTAATAAGAATAATGCCATTGAAATAGTTGTTCCCAATGGCGCATGGAAGTTGTATGTAAGTTCAGAAAAACATGGTTATTTCATTTATGTGATGTTATATATTTTGCTGGGTATCATATTTTCAGCAACAGGGGCGCTGCTTGCCCAGTATATAGCTAAGCAACCGGAAGTATTGCGGAAAATGGTTGCGGAAAAAACTTCTGAAATAAAAAAGGTAGAAGCCCGTTACCGTGCATTGGTAGAGAACAGTAATCATGCGGTAATAATTTTAAACACAGAAGGCGGCTTGTCTTATGTATCGCCTTCAATTAAAAGCGTATTAGGCTACACTGAAGAAGAAGCAATGAGGCTCAATATCTTTGAAGCATTGCATCCCGATGACAGAGCAGGTGTAGAATCTAAAATGGCAGAGTGTTTACAGAAGCCCGGAGTGCCCATACAAGGATATACGGCACGCACAAAACACAAAGATGGCAGTTGGCGCTGGCTCGATGCTACAGTTACCAACTTATTTCACGACCCCAATATTAATGGCATTATTGACAACTTTAAAGATGTAACCGACAGTGTAAATGCCGAGAACGAAATAAGATGGCTGATTAATAACACAGAAGAATCGTTTGTATTATTAGATAAAGATTTAAAAATTGTTTCTTTCAACAATCAGTACGAAAAACTATATACCCAATACTTTAAAATTCCGGTTAAAAAAGGCATTTCAATTATTGATTATGCTTTACCCGAAAGAAAGGAAATGGCAAAAAAAATCTATGAAAGGGTATTAAACGGGGCACATGAAGAATCAGAAATAACCATACCGCTTCCTGATGGAAACAAAAAAATATTCTCGATAAAATTCAAACCCGCTTTAGACCAATATGAAAGCATAATAGGTGTGTTTGTTTCTGCCGCAGATGTTACCGAAAAAGTAATAGCACAGCAAAAATTACAACAAAGCAAAGATGAGCTGCAAAACATTTTAGATTCATCTATAGATATGATTTGCACCTTAAACCAGGAAGGATATTTTGTTAAAGTAAGCGCTGCTTCTGAAAGAATATTGGGTTATACCCCTCAAGAGCTTGAAGGTAAATCGTTCTTAGAAGTAATTCATCCTGATGATATAGAAAAGACAACAATAGCCTCGGCAGAAATAGTGGCAGGAAACCCCAAAACCAATTTTGAAAACCGGTACATCAGAAAAGATGGTACCATTGTCCCTTTCATTTGGTCGGTTAGGTTTAATGAGGTTGATAAAAATATTTATTGCGTAGCCAAAGATGCTTCCTCAATAATAGAGGCTGAAAAACAAATCAGAGAAAGTGAAGCGTTGATGACCGAAGCCCAGAAGATTGCCAAAATGGGTAACTGGAATTTCGATTTCAGAACCGATAAGCTCACCTGGTCTGATGCCTTATATGATGTTTTTGGTGCCGACAAGGAAACATTTAAAGAAACACATGGCTCGTTTGTAAGCCTTGTTGACGCTGAATATCGCGACCTGATTATAAACACCAGTACCGAAGCACAAAAAACAGGAAAGCCTTTCAATATTCAATATAACATTACCACTACCAAAGGAGAAAAAAGAGTAATAGAAGAATATGGCAGTGTAGAAAAAGATGATAATGGCAATGTGCTAAGGCTTTATGGTACTGCACAAAATATTACTGAAAGAAAAAAAGCTGAGTTGGCATTGCAGGCTGCTTATCATGAAAAAACTATAATTCTTGAAAGTATTGGTGATGGATTTTTTACTGTAGATAAAAACTGGAATGTAAGTTACTGGAACAGTCAGGCCGGAAACTTGTTGGGTGTAAAAAAAGAACATATTGTCGGCAAAAATTTATGGGCTGTATTTGCCGATGCTGTAAACCTGCCTTCTTATAAAAATTACCACAAAGCAATGAATGAACATATCACCATTCATTTTGAAGATTATTATTTGCCGATAAACAGATGGTTTGAAATAAGCGCCTACCCTGCTGAAGATAGCCTGTCCGTATATTTTAAGGATATTACCGAAAAGAAAAAAGCTGAAGAATTGCTCAAAAAAATAAATAAGTCGCTCAAGTTAAAAACAGAAGATCTTATGCGTTCAAATGCCGAACTGGAACAATTTGCCTATGTCGCTTCGCACGATTTGCAAGAGCCGCTGCGCATGGTTACAAGCTTTTTAAGCAAAATTGAAGAGAAGTATAATCATTTGCTTGACGAAAAAGGCAAAAAATATATCTATCTGGCAGTAGATGGCGCGGTAAGAATGCGTAAAATAATTCTCGATTTACTGGAGTATTCGCGCTCGAGCAGATTTGAGATAACCACAGAAGTAGTAGATATAAATGAAGTATTGACAGAGGTAATAAAGCTGCACGGCAAATTAATACACGAACAGAAAGCTGTTATTACTTATGATAAACTACCGGTAATTGAGGCATCGCCAACTGCCCTGAATCAAATTTTCAGAAACCTGATTGGCAATGCCCTTAAATATTCAAAGGCCGGCATTGCGCCCGAGATTCATATAGGCTTTAAAGAAACCGATACCCATTGGCAGTTTTATGTAAAAGATAACGGCATTGGTATTTCATCAGAATTTTTTGAGAAACTCTTCATCTTATTCCAAAGGCTTCATGAAAAAAATGAATATTCTGCTGCTCGGCATCGCCCTGGGGATTATGAGCTTCGGCATCGTGCAAGCGGACGCCCGGGAGCAGCGTTGCGATCGAGCTTGTC
>CAYSGX010000247.1:753-5063 GCA_964430605.1 uncultured Chitinophagaceae bacterium | reverse complement strand
GATAGTTTTTAGGTTGGTGCGCTAAAGTAGTAGCTTTGCAAAATACTTATTTCAAAATTTTTTCTGCGGAATATGTCAGGGGCTAAAAAGCAAAAAATAAGCGTTGTTTTCAGCAAACAAAAAAACTTGTTGCTGATAGTCGCGTTTTTGTTTTTTACTCATAATCTTTTTGCCAGCGATACAATAAAAGACCTGTTGGAAAAGGCAATGGCGGCACAAAAAAAATACCAGGAAGCTACCGCCATAGACCTGTATAAAAAAGTACTGAAAACAGACAGCATTAATTTTAATGCCCTTTACAATATTGCTTATATCTATCAGCGGCAAGGCTGGCTGGAAGAAGGCATTAACAACGAAAAATCTAAACGGCTTTATACTGAATTTAAGAAGTATGCCCTTACTGCCTATCGCCACTATCCTGAAACTTTTGAAGGCAATGTTTTAATGGCAGGCGCATCGGCACGCATGGCGCGTTACCTGCCGGCAAAAGAAAGAGTGCATGCCGCGTGGGACATAAAAAAATATGCCGATATCGCTTACAAGCTAAACCCCAATCATGCCGATGTGTTGCACATGCTGGCATGGTGGAATTATGAACTGCAAAAACCCACCTGGCTCGAAAGGAAATTATCTGACTTATTGTTTGGCGGCTTGCCCAAAGGAGCATCAATAGAAAACGCTTTTATGTTTTTGCAAAAAGCCATGAAAATAAACCCCGATTATTTGGTTTATTTCTACGATATGGCTGTGTTTTATTTGTATGTGGGCGATAAAGTAAAAGCCAAAGAATATCTCAACAAGGCAATCAGCATGAAACCCGATTCGCCCGAAGAAGTGCAGTATCTCGATTTAAGCAAAAAGAAACTGGCTTCAATTTAATTGTTGCAGTTGTTGCTCAATCCAAGATTTTTCAGCATCAAAATTTATAGCAGTATTTCCGGCAGCAATTTTATTCATTAGCAGTAATTGTTGCTGAAGAAATTTCTTATGATTGTCTGAAAAAGGGTTTCTGGGGCGATGCGCCAAATTGCTTTTCAACTGTGCAATTTGTTTCATTATATGCAAGCTGTTTTCAGCTACAGAAGCTGTTACAAACTTTTCAAAAATATAGTCAATAGCGGTTTCGTTAGGATGAATCATATCGGCTTTATAAAAACGATAATCGCGCAGGTCGTCCATCATTAATTCATAGGCAGGAAAGTATTGACAATAACCAAAACGCTGGCATAATTCGTGGCAAGCTATAATTAAATGCGCCTTGCTTAAAGTGTTTTTTTCAGCCGAAAGATTTCTATGCCTTACAGGGCTCACCGTGAAAATAAATGTTGCTTTAGGGTTTATATCCCTTATTTTTTCAATTACTGCTGAAAGCCGAAACACCATTTCTTCAGCCGGAAGCAACACATGATTGAATTTGTTTTCAGCAAGTTTATGGCAATTGTTTACTGTCTTGTTGTTTTCTTTCAGTTGATAATAACAGGCCGTGCCCAATGTTATAATAATGGTATTGACCTCAAACAAATAACTCCGGCTTGCTGCAAGCGATTCATTCATGCAGGCAAGTGTTTCTTCTTTAGTTGTTTTTGAAAAATCGCTGTGGTGGTCGAAGCTGTTCCATAATTCATTCTGAAAAAATAATTCGGCTTCAGTGTAATTTTTATTTTCTAAAATTCTTTCTAAACCCGAAACAACTGATAAAGGATTGTAAGTAATGCCAAACGGGTTGGTATATACATTAAACTTATGCCACTGCAATCTTTCAGCAATATGCTGTGAAAAACAAGAACCAATGCTTAAAACTTTATTTTCATAACTAATCTTATGGGGCAAAGCAGCTATAGAAAAGGTGGTGCGAAAATCAGAACTCATAATAAATTGTGTAGATTAGCTTTTCAAAAATACTCAAAATGAAAGCTTCAAAATGGTATGCTGTTGCACTTGTTGCTGCATTATATTCATGTGGCGGTGGCGCAACCGATAATAACACAATGACATCTGCGAAAGCAGGCATCAATATCAACCCTGAATTATTGGCGCAAAAAGCCGACCCTATCTGCGGAATGGATATGACACAAACCAAGATAGCTGATACGCTGACTCATAATGGCGGGCTGTATGCGTTTTGCAACCCCGGTTGCAAAGAAGAGTTTAAGGCCAATCCTGAAAAATATCTGAAATAAGTTTTAGCCAACCAACAAAATCAACCAACAATGGCTCATTTATTCAGGGCAAAAATTACCGGAACCGGATTCTATGTTCCGGAGCGAGTAGTGCCCAATAGCGAATTACAACAACATATTAATACCACCGATGAGTGGATTCAGGAACGCACCGGTATTAAAGAGCGCAGATTTTTTGAAGAAGGCCATGATACTGTTTCCAGAATGGGAGCAAAGGCCTCAAAAATTGCTTTGGAAAAAGCAGGCTTGGAAGCAAAAGATATAGATATGGTGCTGTTTGCCACCCTAAGCCCCGATTATTATTTTCCCGGCTCGGGCGTGGTGATGTTGCGCGAATTAGGCATAGCCGAAATTCCGGCTTTAGACATCAGAATGCAGTGCAGTGGTTTTGTATATGGGCTTTCGGTTGCCGACCAATACATAAGAACCGGCATGTATAAAAAGATTCTGGTGGTGGGAGGCGAAATTCAATCTAATATTTTTGAGTTGAGCGACAGAGGCCGAACCATGGCAGTAATTTTTGGCGATGGCGCGGGGGCAGTAGTAGTAGAAGCAACCGGTGCCGATGATGAAAACGTAATTCTTTCTACACACCTTCATTCCGATGGCAGGTTTGCTGAAGAATTAATGCAGCAACACCCAAGCAGCAATAAAAAAGTGAGGCTTACTAAAGAAATGCTCGATAATGGCGATTTGTTACCTTATATGAATGGCCAGTTGGTATTTAAACATGCGGTAAAAAGATTTCCTGAAGTAATTAAAGAAGCGTTAGATAAAAATAATTATACCATAGACGATTTAGACTTGTTAATTCCGCATCAGGCAAATATTCGCATTGCTGAATATGTGCAACAGTCAATGGGCTTGCCTGCCGAAAAAGTGTATAATAACATTCACAAATATGGCAACACTACAGCGGCCTCTATACCTATTGCATTAAGCGAAGCTATTGAAATGGGTAAAGCTAAAAAGGGCGATTTAGTATGTATGGCAGCCTTTGGAAGCGGATTTACATGGGCTTCGGCTTTAGTGAAGTGGGCTTATTGAAATTGAATTGCTGTTGAGACACCGAAGAATAAACAAGTTAGCCACTGAGACACGGAAAATAATTCAAACCACCTATTATATTTAGTGAAAAATCTCAGTGCTTCTGTGGCACAAGAAAAAGTTAATTGCCACAGAGGCACAGAAAAAATACGGCTACCTATTATAATTGATAAAAAATTCAGTGTCTCGGTGGCAAATAATTTTAGAATACCACACGTTTTATATCCAATCTTGTTCTGCCAAAGTTTAAAATAATACCTACTTTACAACCTGAGCACTTCAGATAATTTATGGTTTGTGCCAAATCTTCATTTGCTATTCCTTCTTTAGCTTTTATTTCAAGAATTACAGCATCAAAAACTACAAAATCTGCAAAAAACCTGTGTGGCAACACCGTGCCTTTATAATTAATGGTGTATGCTTTTTCTCTTTCGAAGAAGACGTTCTTTTTTCTAAATTCTAACTCAAGCGCATCTTTATAAACAACTTCTAAAAATCCATGCCCTAAATATTTATGAATTTCTATCCCTATTCCAATTATTATATCTGTTTCTTCTTTAAGCGGAAAATATTCCTGTTCCATAATGAATTGTTTTATGGAAAATAAAAAATGCTTCCGAATTATGCAAAAACCTGATTAGCCACAGAGGCACAGAAAAAATACGACTATCTATTTAATTCATAAAAAATTCTGTGTCTCAGTGGCAAAAAAACTAAATCCTTCTAAGCAACTCATTCATCTCTGCAATCATCATGGCTGTCGCGCCCCAAACTGTTTTTCCGTAGATATCGTAATATTTCACTTGTAAACTTATGTTCTGTTGCAGATGAATAACCTTTTCATTGATTAACTTTTCATTAGTGAGTGTAGCTAAATCTACCTCTACAATTTCATCTACTTCTGTTTGCTGCGGAACAAACAAGGGCTGCGCCCCGCAAAAACCCACAACCGGAGTAACCAAAAAATTACTTGGCGGTATATATAGCTTTGTAAGTGTTCCCGCTACGGTTACCAAACCTGCATTAATACCCACTTCTTCTTCAGCCTCTCTTAAAGCTGTTTCAATTAAAGTACTATCATTA
>CAYSGX010000247.1:0-743 GCA_964430605.1 uncultured Chitinophagaceae bacterium | reverse complement strand
CTTGCGCGCTATGCACCCCTTCATAAGCAGGCCGCTGAATTAATACCGTATGAATTCCGGTTTCTTTCGGATAAAACAATATTAATACCGCACCTAAACGGGCATTGGCATGATAACGCTCAGTATCTGCCGGATGCTCCCTAAACTCACGGGCCATTTTATATTGCGGCTCATAACCGGGTAAAGGCTGCTGTAGCTCATAGCTTAATTTTTCCGCGAAAACTTTAAAAGGTAAATGCTGAAATGAATACTTCATAAATAATGCTACTGCAACAGCTTGCTTATTAGTTAGGTTCAAAAAATAATTCTATACGAAAATAGAAAAATGAAGCCCGAAAACTTTTTTTCAAAAAACTGTAACTTTTTTAAAACCCTGCCGTAGAAGACAACAAACTAAAAATGTTTTTTATGAAAACTGTTAACAAACGCGGACTTTATGTAGTAGGATTTGCATTAGTATCTGCATTATTTATTAGCAATCACACAACAAGTGTATTAGATTTTAAACCTGCCGGCACTATTACCGACAGCCGTTTTGATTTTCGTTATTCGGGCGTAGTAAACACTGGTAATGAGGTAATGCCACTGGTTGGCCAGTTAAGTAAAGATGGCAATAAACTATATTTCACTTCTCAAAACATGCGCGGCAACAAGCAGTTGTATGTTATGGGCAGAGAAAAAGTAGGCGAAGCTTTTGGTAAGCCTACCCGTTTATCGGGCGTGGGCAACGATGAAGGCTACGA
>CAYSGX010000246.1:864-5066 GCA_964430605.1 uncultured Chitinophagaceae bacterium | reverse complement strand
GAATTGAACCCCCGACACAAGGATTTTCAGTCCTTTGCTCTACCAACTGAGCTACCGCACCATAGCATTCAGGGAGTGCAAAAATAGCAAATTTTAGTTCTCTGCCAATAGATAAGGCTTTTTGCCACAAATTATTTCTATTTTTCAGCATAAATTATACCCATGAGCCTCGATTTCAACTTCTTATTTGCCTTTGCCAATATCGCCATATTGCCCGTGTGGATTATGCTCATTTTTCTGCCAAGAAAAGAAATAAGCCTGTGGTTTACGGGCAACTATGTAATACAAATGATACTGGCGCTGATATATCTGTTTTTAATATTGGGCTATATGAGCGGGGGCGAAGGCGGCTTTGGCTCACTGCAAGAAATAAGAAAAGGATTTGAGGCAGATGCCATTTTGCTTGCCGGGTGGATTCACTATATCATCTTCGATTCGTTTGTAGGCACCTGGATGGTGCGCGATGCCGAAAAAAACAATATTCCGCATTTCCATATTATTGCACCCTTGGCGTTTACCATGTTTCTGGGGCCAATAGGACTACTGTTATACCTTGCATACAAAAGAGTAGCGGGTAAACGATAGCCCTAAAAATATTCAGCATACCACCAACACCATCCTGCAAAATACCTGCACTAATTAAGTAGCTTCGCACCTGCTTTTGAAAAACAGAAACACCATATACTTATTGTTTGCCGCCAATTCCATGTCGGGCTTCGCGCAAGGCATCAGCATGATTGCCATTCCGTGGTATTTTTCTAATGTCATCAATCAGCCGGGCATGTATGGCAAAATATATTGGTTGGTAACGGTGGCATCATTGTTTTGGGGCTTGTATGTGGGCTCACTGGTAGATCAATACAATCGCAAAAACCTGTTTCTCGCCACCTCGCTTTTTGGAGGCACCGTGTTGTTTACAGCAGCTATTTCGGGCTATACCAATGCGCTGGTGCCTATGGGCATGGTGGCTGCGGTATTTGCCACCACCATTTTTATTTTCAATATACACTACCCCACCCTGTATGCTTTTGCGCAGGAAATTTCTGAGCCTAAAGACTACGGAAAAATTACCTCTTATATAGAAGTGCAGGGGCAAACATCATCGGCACTGGCAGGGGCCTTTGCTGCCGTGTTGATGAAAGGTACTGAAAACGGCATCTTAAATGTTTTTGGTTTTAAGCTGAATGTGGGCTTCGACATGAGTGCATGGAACCTTCACGAAATATTTTTATTAGATGGCTGCACTTATACGCTATCAATAATTTTAGTGGGCATGATGCAGTTTACGCCCATCGCCACACGTTATAAAGAACAAGTGAAAATTATGGAGCGGCTAAAGGCAGGGTTCAGGTATTTAAACAACAATCGTTTTATTTTTCTCTTCGGAATGTTTGCCGGTTCGGTGTTTGTGGCAATTCTTGTAATCAGCTATTTTTTAAACCCCATATACATCAACAACCATTTGAATCAAGGAGCTGATGTATATGCCTCTTACGAGTTTTACTTTGCCATAGGCAGTTTGTTTGCGGGCTTGTTTGTCCAACAGGTATTCGCGCGGCTGAATGCCGTAGCGGGTGTGGTGGTATTAGGATTTATTTCAACAGTTTGCTATGCGGTATGCGTTTATAATCAAAGCCTGATGATTTTTTATATCATCGCGTTTTTGGTAGGATTTGCTAATGCGGGGTCGCGTGTGCTGCGCATCAACTATTTGTTTCAGCGCATTCCCAATCAGGTTATCGGGCGCACTTCAAGTGTCTTTACCGTAGTCAATACTTTATTCCGAATCATTTTCACCTTTGCCTTCTCATTGCCCTTTTTCCTCGAAAGCAATAATGTGGTTTATGCTTATCTGGCTTTCAGCATATTCATTTTTGTGTCGGTAATGATATTGGTAGTGTACTACAAAGAAATACTAAACAAGCAAGAGGGTTAAGCCTTCTCCAGCACCTGCTTCACCAAGCTCACAAACAAGCCTCTGCCATCTTCGTTACCCAAAATGGCTTCAGCAGCGCGCTCGGGGTGAGGCATCATACCAAACACGTTTCTGCCTGCGTTGCATATTCCCGCAATGTTTTTCAGCGAGCCGTTGGGATTTGATTCCGAAGTTACCTGTGCAGTTTCATCGCAATATTTGAATAAAATCTGGTCGTTGTCTTTCAGCGATTGTATGGTGGCAGCATCGGCATAGTAGCGGCCTTCGGCATGTGCAATCGGAATTTTATAAGCAGTATTCAAATCTAATTCTGAAGTTACACGGCTGTTTAATGTTTCAGGCTTAATGAATACATTTTTACAATTGAACAATTGCTTTTCGTTGCGTAATAATGCACCGGGCAATAAATGCGATTCGCATAAAATTTGGAAACCGTTACAAACGCCAAACACCAAACCACCACGATTAGCATGTGCAATTACACTTTCCATTACAGGCGAAAAACGGGCAATGGCGCCACTGCGCAAGTAATCGCCATAAGAAAAGCCTCCCGGTAACACCACGCAATCTTCCGAAGTAAAATCAGAAGGCACAGGGTCTTTGTGCCATAAAATTTTCACTTCCTGCTGCATTACATCCTGCAATACGTGAATCATGTCTTGGTCGCAATTACTGCCTGGGAAAACTACTACTCCGAATTTCATTTTTTATGTTTTATTATTTCTATTAAAAATATCCTTCGACAATCCCGATAGCTATCGGGACAGGATGACAACTATTTTAATTTTTTACTTCAAATACTGAAACGCTAAAATGCTCAAAAACAAAGACCAAAAGAACGTTTCGGGTATATACCATTTTCTGAAACTGAGAAAAAAGTAGCTCAAAATTATAGATAATGGCGCACTTAATATTAAAAAGTGATTCAGTGTAAGTTTATTTAAGAACAAAGAGGAAAATGCCAGTATCACAATGCCCCACAACATAAGCGTTAAAAATTTACGAAACTGAATGGGGCTTTTCATAAAATTGTTTTGCAGCAAATAAACCGCAATGCCCAGCATTATTACTATTTCGCCACCAATCCACACCAGTTCGGGACCGCCCTCTATTGCTACATTAAATTCGGCATATACGCTTTCAAAAGTGGCTAAAAAGAATTTTGCCAGTTTATTGTTCCAGAAATAAACCGTGCCTGCTAAAAAGAAAGGTACCAGCACGCCAATAATGCCAATAACCCATTCGCGCCAGGCAAAAGAACGCAAAATGCTAAGCCCGATAAAAAATAAAAGCAGCAACGAAAGCGAGGGAAAATAAATAAGCGCACAAATGCCAATCATTAAGCCCACATCGAAAATATCTTTCTGGCACTCGGCTTTTTTATACACCGAAAACATTTTGATAACGATGAGCACTATGAATGTATTTACAATTAAAACCGGATTGAAAAATAAATACTCCCGGAACAACGAAGCACAAAGAATATAAAGCAGTCCGGGCACATAAGTGATTTTTGGGAACAGTTTTATATCGTTTACAAAACGATTGATAACAATGGCCTGAATAAAAATTAACGCCAAAGAAATTATAAAAAAGAAATAGAAATTATTGCCCGAAATGCTCTTTAACCAATCGACCAGCAAGCTGTAAAAAGGCGACTGAAAATCGCTCAACACATACCATTCGGGATGTACCAAAACCACAGTGCTCAACAACAAGGCGAGCAACAGCAACGCTACACCCAATACAATTCTGTTGTTATTGAAAATGGAAATCATTATTTCAATATTTCTATTACTTCCCGAATACTGTAAGCTTCTTGCTCACCGGTATTCATATTTTTTAGCTGAATGGTTTGAGTTTTAATTTCTTCATCGCCCACAAACGCCACAAAAGGAATTTTTTTAGCGTTGGCATATTTCATTTGCTTGTCCATTTTCGCATTAGCCGGATATATTTCCGCGGAAATATTTTCAGCACGAATTTGTTGTACATAGTTAAAGGCTGTCAGCTCGCTTTCGCCACCAAAATTCACAAATAGTATTTTGGTGGTAGCCTCATCCAGGTTAAATTGATTGAACAAGCCCAATTCTTCCATGACATCATAAATGCGCTCAATGCCGAAAGAAATACCCACACCCGAAACGCCTTGCAAACCAAATACTCCCGTAAGATTATCGTACCTGCCGCCACCGCCAATGCTGCCCATTTGCACATTATTGGCTTTTACTTCAAAGATGGTTCCGGTATAATAGTCAAGCCCGCG
>CAYSGX010000246.1:0-854 GCA_964430605.1 uncultured Chitinophagaceae bacterium | reverse complement strand
GGGCGAGGGTAATATTTAATTTTGGCGCGGAAGAAAGTTTCAGCAAAAATTCTATTTCTTCAATGCCTTTTTTACCCGTTTCACTTTCAGCAAGAAAAGATTTTAAAAAAACAATTTGTTCATCATTGGTTTTTCCCGAAGCAAACGCTAAAATTTCATTGGCTTTTTCTGAAATGCCTGTAGCTGAAAATTCTTCCGCTACTTTCTCTTTCCCAATTTTGTCGAGCTTGTCTAATATTACAGTAAAGGCGGTCAGCTTATCGGTAATATTTAAAGCCTCTGCAAATCCTGCTAAAATTTTTCTGTTATTAAACTGAATGGTTACATCAATTCCCAATTGCTCAAACACTTCCGCATAAATCAAAATCAATTCCACTTCATTCAGCAAACTATCGCTGCCCACCACATCGGCATCGCACTGGTAAAATTCTCTGTAACGTCCTTTTTGCGGGCGGTCGGCACGCCAAACTGGTTGTATCTGGTAGCGTTTAAACGGAAAAGTAATTTCATTCTGGTGCATTACTACATAGCGGGCAAAGGGAATGGTTAAATCGTAACGCAATCCTTTTTCGCTTACGTGTCGGGTGGCGAGTGACGAGTGACGAGCGGAAAGAATATCATCAGGCACATCTTTTAAAAAATCGCCTGAATTTAATATTCTGAACAACAACTTATCTCCTTCTTCGCCATATTTTCCTTCCAGTGTAGAAAGGTTTTCCATCACAGGCGTTTCAATAGGCTGAAAACCATATTTTTCAAAAACACTTTTTATGGTATTGAAAATATATTGCCGCTTGCGCAGTTCTGACGGACTGAAATCGCGAGTGCCTTTGGGCAGTGAAGGTTTTATTTTC
>CAYSGX010000245.1:0-5087 GCA_964430605.1 uncultured Chitinophagaceae bacterium | reverse complement strand
GGCAATAAAAAATTTGTTATTCGAGAAAGACAGCTTGTTGTATGAAGAGCCTATGCGCCTGTTTTTAGATGATATGCGCAGCGCTGTTCAGGCTTATTCTATAATGGCATTAGTAGGTGGTGGTGCAAATCGTCTCAGCGAAATTGCTTCCCGGTTAGAAAAAAGCGCTACCGCTTTGTCGCGCCCTTTGGCGGCTTTGGTAGATATGGGCTATTTGCTTAGAGAAATTCCTTTTGGTGAAAATGAAAAAACTTCTAAGCGAAGCATTTATAAAATCAACGATTCGTTTATGAATTTTTATTACCAGTTTATTATCAAAAATAAATCGAGAATTGAGGCAGGACTACAAGATGTTGTGTATGAAGATATGCAGCAACACTTCAATATCTATGTGGGCCAGGTATGGGAAAAAATTTGCAGAGAGGCCGTGCCGCACTTAAACATCAACAAAAAAAAATGGGATATTGCCAAACGCTGGTGGGGAACAACGCCCCAAAAACATGAAATGGAAATAGATATTGTTGCAGAATCTATACAAGGGAAACAAATACTTATTGGCGAATGTAAATGGGCAGATAAACCCAACCTAAAACAAGTAGTAAAAGAGTTGAACGAAAAAGTAACTCATTTCCATTTAAAGAATAATTTTCAGGTAGTAAAGGTGTTGTTTCTAAAAAATAAACCTAAACAAGAACTGCCTAAAGACATTAATGTATATACTCCTGAAGAAGTAATGAATAGCTTAAGAATATAATTATGTTTTACAAACATTATGTTTGTAAAACATAATTATTATGATATGGCTTAGAATTTACCCTAAACCTCATAAAGGCAAATATGTATTTTTGACTCCCAAAAAATTTCCGCATTGAAAGGATTCTTACAAGACAAGCCGGTTACATTTCAGTTTTTAGTGTTGGTGATGTTATGGTTTATGAGTTTTTCGCTGATGAATGTGCTGGTGGCAGGTGCGCTGTTGTTGCAACATGGCTTGGCAAACTATGATGCACTGGCTAATAATCTTGCTTCGGGAAATATTGATAACAACACCCTGAAGGCAATGCAAATTGCAGTTTCGATAGGCATGTTTTTTCTTCCGGCTTTTTTGTTCGCTTATTTGAAAGGCGAAAAAGTTTTTTCGTTTTTGAAGCTATCATTTAAACCTTCTTGGCAATTATTATTACTTGTAGCGCCTATTGTATTATTTGCCGCACCATTTATTGCTGCGGTGTTAGAACTGAATCAGCAAATGAGCCTGCCTGCTGCGCTGTCGCAATTTGAACAGTATTTGAAAAATACCGAGCAGGCCAATGAACTGATGTTAAAAAAGCTGCTGGTAATGGATACCCTGGCAGATTTTTTAATTAATATGCTGATGGTAGCAGTAATTCCGGCATTGGGTGAAGAAATATTTTTCAGAGGCTGTTTACAGCGGGTGCTTACCGATTTGTACCGAAATGCTCATGTAGCCATAATCATGGGGGCTGTTATTTTCAGCTTTATTCATTTTCAGTTTTACGGCTTTTTGCCAAGAATGATTTTAGGTATTTTGTTTGGCTATATGTTGCTGTGGACAGGCAGCTTGTGGTATTCGGTACTGGCACATTTTCTGCACAATGGCTTGCAGGTAACAATGCTGTATTTATTTCAGCAGCAAATAACAGACTTTGATATAGAAGCAACACAGTCGGTAAGTCCGGTGCTTGCCTTTGGGGCAACGGGTATATTATTTTATGTGTTGGCAATGTTTCAGAAAAAATCCGGCTCAATTGTGTAATATTGAATTATGGAAAAAGAATGGGTGAAAGTTTTTGCATCTACCAATACCATAAAAACCAAATGGCTTCAAAGCACTATAGAGGCAAATGATATTGATGTGGTGGTGATGAACAAAAAAGATTCTATGCTGCCTATTGGCGAAATAGAATTGTATGTAGATAAAGCCGATGAAGAGCATGCGCTAACAATAATCAACAGCACTTCTGATGAAGACTTTATGGACGAGGAGTAAAACCGCGCTGGTTTTTGTGGCAGTAATGATTGCCGGAATATATGGCAGCATTTGGAGTTATGGCGTGCTAATGCTTTTGATAATTGTATTATCACTATTAGAGTTTTTTAAATTGTACAAAGCCGATTTGGCAAACAGCAGGCTGAAAAATATTTATCCTTTTGTTGCTATCGCTATAGGGCTGTTTGGCTTCTTTGGTACTTTCCCCGAAACACAATTTTACTTTTACAACTACAAGTTTTTCTTCTTGCTGCTATCTCCATTTCTGCTGCTTATTCTCGAAATATTTTCTTATTCGGAAAAGCCGTTTCAAAATATTGGCCTGGTGCTACTCTCAGTGTGTTATGTAGCGCTACCTGTATGGATGTTGAATACCATTATAATGCACAACAACTATTACGAGCCTTTTATTCCGCTTGGCATAATACTATTAATATGGAGCAATGATGCCTTTGCTTATTTAGTAGGCAGTGCCATTGGCAAGCACAAAATTATTCCGCGCATCACACCCGGCAAAACATGGGAAGGCACTGTGGGCGGTGTAGTATGCAATTTCATTGTGGCATATTTGCTGAGCATTTTATTTGGTGTGTTTTCTTTTACCGAATGGGCGGTTATAGCAACTATAGTGAGTGTATTTGCCACGCTGGGCGATTGGGTAGAATCAATGATGAAGCGTAGCCTGAACGTAAAAGATAGTGGTAGCTTATTACCCGGGCATGGCGGCATGTTAGACAGGTTCGATGCTTTCTTTTTTGCCATACCGTTTGTAGCTGCCTATATATGGTGGCTTAGAGAGATTTTTGATGCTGAAAACAGAATGTAACCTCACTTCATCTGTTTTGAATATCTTTGCAGATTAAATTTTAACATAGCGTTAATGATGACAATTCACCGGGAAGGGTATAAAATAATTACAGTAACCATATTTGGGTTGGCCATTTTGAACTTTGCGTTTATTTATGTTTTCCCCAGCCTAAGCCACTATCAAAATGTATTGTTGCTTATCTCCCTGTTTATTTTTCTTTCGGTAGTTTCTTTTTTCAGAAAACCTATAAGACGAATATTTGTAGATGACACAAAAATCATTGCCCCTGCCGATGGCAAAATTGTGGCCATTGAAGAAGTATATGAACCCGAATATTTTAAAGACAAAAGATTACAGGTTTCTGTTTTTATGTCGCCCTCTAACGTGCATATCAACTGGATGCCTGTGAGCGGTAAAATAGAATATGTAAAATATCATCCCGGAAAATTTTTGGTAGCATGGCATCCCAAATGCAGCACCGAAAATGAAAGAAACACCATAGTAATTCAGGATGAAGAAGGTGATGAGATTTTAGTGCGCCAGATTGCAGGTTTTTTGGCCCGAAGAATTGTTTCTTACCCTACGGTAGGTCAGGAACTGGAACAAGGTAACGAGTTCGGGTTTATTAAATTTGGGTCGAGGGTAGATTTATTTTTACCTATTGATGCACAAGTAGAAGTAGAAATGGGACAAAAAGTAAAAGGAAACAAAACCATAATAGCCACCTTACCATGAAAAACATTATCGTACTAACAGCCATAGCTTTTGCGGCTGCCTCTTGCTCTAAAAAAACTACTCCTGCTGAAACAGCACAACCGGTTCAGCAGCAAAGCCAACCTGCCTCTCAAAGGCAAGGTGGCGAAAAAGATTTAATACTGAATAAGTCAGAGATAGAAGTTCAGAAAATAGAGATAGACAAAGATAAAATGGAGCAATTGCGTAAATCTTTTGAGCAACAACGATTGCAAAAAGTAGATAATAACGCCCCGGGTTCAGAAACCCCAAATAAGGAAAAGCCGATGAACAATCCTCCTGCCGGCACAAAAACAATTGAATCGGAAAGGATTAAGCCTTAACGTTATCAATTTTTAAAAATTTTCTGATGAAAAATAGAATTACCGATTTATTCGGAATAGAATACCCGATTATTCAGGCAGGAATGATATGGACTTCGGGCTGGCGTTTAGCGGCAGCCGTTAGTAATGCCGGAGGATTGGGCATTATTGGCGCGGGGTCTATGTACCCCAATGTATTGGAAGAACATTTACAAAAATATCGTGCGGCAAGCGACAAACCTTTTGGAGTAAATGTGCCTTTGCTTTATCCTGATATTGATAAAATAATGGACATTATTGTTGCCCATAAAGTGCCCATTGTTTTTACTTCGGCAGGCAACCCCAAAACATGGACCGAATATTTGAAGAAGCATGGTATAACAGTGGTGCATGTAATAGCCAGTGTGAAATTTGCCAGGAAATGTGAAGAAGTGGGTGTAGATGCCATTGTTGCCGAGGGTTTTGAAGCAGGTGGCCACAACGGACGGGAAGAAACAACCACTTTGTGTTTATTGCCTATGGTGAAAGATGCCGTTAGTATTCCTGTGATGGCCGCAGGGGGCATTGCTTCCGGCAGGGCAATGATGGCTGCCTTTGCTTTGGGTGCAGAAGGAGTTCAAATAGGTTCCCGGTTTGTGACAAGCGAGGAGGCTTCGTGCCATGATAATTTTAAGCATAAAGTAGTTGAAGCTAAAGAAGGCGATACCATGTTATCGTTAAAAAAATTAACTCCGGTAAGATTAATAAAAAACAACTTTTTTCAGCAGGTGGCAACAGCGGAAGCAAGCGGTGCCAATGAAGAAGAACTGGCATTACTGCTTGGCAGGGCCAGAGCTAAAAGAGGCATGTTTGAAGGCGATATGGAAGAAGGTGAACTGGAAATAGGGCAAGTGGCTGCACAAATAAATAAAGTACAGCCTGCCGCTGAAATAGTTGCCGAAATATGGAGTGAATTTTTAGCCGCCAAGAAACAAATAGAGCTTTTAAGCGTATAACACCAAGAGCATTTCTGTAAGTCCAATTAACATTGAACTAAACAGCTATCGCCCGGCATTCTGAATTTATGAAATCCCGATTTTCGGGAATACCAAATTAATTTAGATTGAATAAAAAATCAAAAAGGGATAATACTAATTGTTCCCGATAATCCCGATAGCTATCGGGACGGGATTACAATAGTTTATACTGTAAGGCATTAGACTAATATTGAAAT
>CAYSGX010000244.1:2129-5091 GCA_964430605.1 uncultured Chitinophagaceae bacterium | reverse complement strand
ACAAGTTCTGATGGCGGGCACACACATACCGGCACCACCAGTTCTGAAGGGGCACATACTCACACCGGCACTACCAACTCTGATGGGGCACACGTACACAGTATGACTCACGGACACACTATTAATGACCCCGGGCACTCGCATAGTGTTCGCGGAAACGATACATTCAGTGGCGGAGGTAATACCTTTGAAACCGATGATAATAATAATAATCAGCCTAGAAATACCACGACTAATACTACAGGTATTACCATTAATAATTTCACCGGGAATACGGCTTCGGCAGGCGCTCATACACATGGTTTTACCACAGGCTCGGCAGGTGCGCACACTCACACATTTACTACCGCATCTTCAGGCGCTCATACGCATTCTTTCACCACCAACAGTACCGGTTCGGGTGTTGCGATAGACAACCGCCCTTCATACTACAAGTTGGCATTTATCATGAAATTATAATTCTATGAAGCAACTATTATTTGTTTTATTGTTCTGCGGAAGCATAGTTACCGCTCAGGAAACGCAAGTTCCCAAAGAGGTGGCTGCCGTTATAGAAACAACCTTTGGAAAATCTGCCATCAATCGTTTCAGCAAAAACGAAAGCGGCTATTATGCCGAAGTTTTATCGCTCGACAAATTATATGTGGTTGAATTAAACAGCAGAGGCGAAATCGTAAATAAAGAATTAGTGTTTAGTGTGCCCGATGTATTGGCAAGAAGACTAAATGCCGAGAATCAGCCATATAAAATTGAAGAAGTAAGAGATGATGATAAAGGCAATCTGCAAATAGAAGTGATTGTATCCGGCAAAAAACAGGTTTTCAATATCGACAAAGCGGGCAGGCTTACTGAAATAAAGTAGAAGCCTTACAGTTTACTCGGCATTCTTTCGACTTTTTATCTTTTTGCTGTAGCGCTTCACATTGCCACTGCATTCATTATTTTTGAAGTTGCTAAAAAACTACCACCAATTTATTATTATGGGCAAAAAGAGTTTTCGTAAAAGAGCCGAACAGGAGATACAGCAGGTGCAACAAACCACTGCAATAAATAACCATACTTCAGCCAACAGGCAATTTAAATACATACAGGCAGCCATTATTTTGTTGTTTGGTTTTTTGCTTTATGCTAATACCATCACGCACGAGTATGCCGTAGATGATATGATTGTGGTGCAGAAAAACAAACTCACCCAAAAAGGTTTCGATGGCATTGCCGACATCATGACTACCGATGCCTTCTATGGTTTTTTTGGCGAAGATTATAAGTTTGTGGCAGGTGGCCGTTATCGCCCGTTATCTATTGTAACACTGGCTGTTGAAGTCGAGCTTTTCGGCAGTAACCAACCACACATCAGCCATTTTATCAATGCGCTTTTATACAGCATCACTTGCATGCTTATATTTTTATTGCTGCTCCATTTATTCAGGCAATATCCGTCTTCAGCCTTTCAGCTCACCGTGCCATTTATTGCCACACTGCTTTACACCGCACACCCTATTCACACCGAAGTAGTAGCCAATATCAAGGGGCGCGATGAAATTATGGGCATGTTGTTTTCTATACTCACACTATTGTTTTCGGTAAAATATATACTGAAGAAAAATATATTGGCACTTGTGCTCACCTTTGTATCATTTATACTCGCATTATTATCAAAAGAAAATGCCATTACGTTTTTAGCCATTGTTCCGTTAACGCTTTATTTTTTCACTTCAGCAAAAATTAAAGACCATGCTACATTGGTAGTGCCCATGGTGATAATTGCAGGTATTTATGTAGTGTTGCGCCAAAAATTTACAGGCGTAGAAATTAGTGCCGATACTTCTGAAATATTAAACAACCCGTTTGTAAACGCAAGCTATGGCGAGCAACTGGCAACCGTTGCGTTTACTTTTTGGGAATACTGGCGTTTACAAATTTTCCCTCATTCGCTCACCCACGATTATTATTTCAATCAAGTACCGGTAATAGGTTGGGACAGCGCTAAGGCAATTTTTCCTTTCTTCTTAAACGCGGCTATTGTAGGCTGGGCATTATTAAAACTGAAATCGAAAAATGTTTTCAGCTATGCCATACTGTATTATTTCATCACCATTTCTATCGTGTCGAATATCTTGTTTACTGTGGGTATTGCCATGAACGAGCGTTTTGTATTTATGTCTTCTTTAGGCTTTTGCGTTATACTGGCGCTGGCATTGGTAAAGTTGGGCAATTATATAAAAGAAAAAAACTGGCAATCGGGCGAAGTGCTGAACCCGGGCGTAACGATGGGTATTGTGGCGTTGATATTAGTGGGCTATTCAGCCAAAACTTTTTCGAGAAATTCAGATTGGAAAAACGATTTCACATTGTTTGCTGCCGATTATAAAAATTCGCCCAACAGCGCTAAAGTTAAAAACTCTTATGGGGGCGAACTGGTAACCCAATCTGATAAAGTAGCCGAGCCGTTAAAAACCGAATATTTAAAAAAGGCTGAAGTGGTTTTGGGCGAAGCGCTAAAAATTTATCCAACTTATTTGAATGCGCTGTTGCTCATGGGCAATGCCAAATACAAACTCTACGACAGTGTGCCCGAAGCCAAATATTATTACGAGCAAACCATTCGCCTGAAGCCCGATTATTTCGAGGGCAATTTTAATTTGGGCTGTGTATTAATTGCCAAAAACTATGCGAAAGAATCTATTCCTTATTTCAAAAAAGCGCTGGTAAAAGGTGCCGAAAAATATGAAGTGTGGTTTAATACAGGCGATGCCTATTTTAAAACCAATAATGCCGATTCGGCTATTTATTTTTATCAGGGCGCGTTAAGGCTGAAACCCGATTTAGGTGCTGCTTACTATAAAATTGGGCTAAGCTATGCCCGTTATAAAAATGATTTCACCAATGGTTTCGCTAACCTGAATAAAGCCATTGAATTAGAGCCTAACAACCATGTATATTATGAAGACCTAGGCGTGGC
>CAYSGX010000244.1:0-2119 GCA_964430605.1 uncultured Chitinophagaceae bacterium | reverse complement strand
GGCATGAGTGGCAATTATGAAACCGCCATTAAAATTTTTGAAAAAGGCATTAGCATAAAGGCTGACCATGCACCATTCTATAACGATTTAGGTATTACCTATAAGCAAATGGGCAACGAAGCCAAAGCGCAAGAATATTTTGCCAAAGCGCAGCAGGTAGCAGGGCAGGCGAAATAGTTTTTGTTTTTCTGAAATATTATAATGTGTACTAAGAAAGGCTTCTCTCAAAAGGAAGCCTTTCCTCATTTAAAACATTTCAATTTCGGGAAAAGAAAAAGCAAGAAGAAATAATTTGTTCCCTTAAAGCATCAATGCTTAAAATGCCTGAAGCCTGTGGTAACCATTGCCATGTTGTGAGCATTGCAATAGTCTATACTGTCCTGGTCTTTAATAGAGCCTCCGGGGTGAATAACGGCTGCAATGCCTGCTTTATCTGCTATTTCTACACAATCGGGAAAAGGGAAAAAAGCATCGCTTGCCATTACCGCGCCTTTCAGGTCAAAACCAAATCTTCCGGCTTTATCAATGGCTTGTTGCAGGGCATCTACACGGGAAGTTTGTCCGCAACCCATTGATAACAACTGCCCGTCTTTTGCCAAAACAATAGTATTCGATTTTAAATGCTTGGCACATTTGCAGGCAAACAACAAATCTTTTATTTGTGCAGCAGTGGGCGCGAGAGTAGTTACTACTTTTAAATCGGCTTCGGTTTCGGTTTTAAAATCGGGGTCTTGCTCAATAACTCCATTCAGCAGGTTTTTAAACTGCTTGCCTTGTTGCACTGCTTGTTTCTGTTTCAGAATAATCCTGTTCTTTTTAGCAGTTAAAACTTTCAGTGCGCCTTCAGTATAATCGGGTGCAATTAATACTTCAAAAAATATTTCGCTAATGGCCGTTGCCGTTGCTTCATCTACTGTGCTATTGGTTGCCAAAATGCCGCCAAAGGCTGAAACGGTATCTGCTGCAAAGGCTGCTTTCCATGCCTCCGGAACAGTGGGGCGGGTAGCCACGCCACAGGCATTGGTATGTTTAATTACTACAAAAGCAGGCTCGTTAAATTCAGCAACCAAGTTTACCGCGGCATCAACATCTACCAGGTTGTTATAAGACAATTCTTTACCATTCAGAATATCAAACAGCTCATCGAGCCTGCCAAAGTAAGTAGCCTTTTGGTGTGGGTTTTCACCATAGCGCAACACCTTGCCGCTCAGCTCGCTTTGCTTGAAAGCGGCAATTTGCTCTTGCTTGTTGAAGTAACTGAAAATTTTAGTATCGTAATTAGAAGAAGTGTTAAAGGCTTTGGCAGCGAAATTTCTGCGTTGCTCTATGGTAGTGCCGCCATCTTGTGCTGCCAGTATTTCTACCAACGGCTCGTAATCGTTTTTAGAAGAAATAATTACCACATCTTTAAAATTTTTGGCGGCTGCACGAATCAGCGAAATACCACCAATATCTATCTTCTCAATAATATCGGCTTCGGCTGCGCCACTTGCCACGGTTTCTTCAAACGGATATAAATCGACAATCACCAAATCAATTTCAGGAATGGCATATTCGGTCAGTTGTGCCAAGTCGTTTGGCTCTGCCCTTCTTGCTAAAATGCCGCCAAAAACCTTTGGATGCAGGGTTTTCACCCTTCCGCCTAAAATAGAAGGATAAGAGGTAAGCTCTTCTACAGGCACTACCGCTCCGCCCAACGATTCTATAAATTGCTGTGTGCCTCCGGTAGAATACATGGTAACGTTGTGTTGTTTCAGCAATTCGATAACCGATTCTAATTTGTCTTTGTAATAAACTGAAATGAGGGCCGATTTAATTTTTTTCACAGCAGTAGCGTTTTGGGGTTAAGAGAAGCAATTTTGGCTATTGCGCCAAAAATTGCTGCAAAGGTAACTTGCAGAAAAGAAAACTCAAGTGCAGGTGAGTAAATTGTTTATAAGTAGTAACCTGAAAAAGTCAATCTGGAGAGATGGGCTTGTTACGCATTTTATGTTTCTTTGTATATGCTGAATAAGTTGAAGTTTCTGAAAACAATTTTTAAAACTTTCAAATCTAAATATAACCCATGACCATTCAAGAAGCGCAACAAACCGTAGATAGCTGGATAAAAACCACAGGC
>CAYSGX010000243.1:4076-5120 GCA_964430605.1 uncultured Chitinophagaceae bacterium | reverse complement strand
ATCCCCTTTTCGGCTACCGGGGTTATTATTTATAAAAAGCAAAGCCACCCCACAAGAAGATGACTTTGCCGAATGATTACACATTACCTGCTACAGTTACGGTTACAATATCGCTCCATTGCCCCACTACTGCGTCTTTGTAAAGATATATCATTTTATATTGCCATGTGGCCGATTGCCCTGCCGGGGGCAGCGGGCTTTTATCGGTATAATCGGGGCTGGTATCAATATCCAGTTTTTGCCAGCCCGCGCCCGTGTCTTTCCACACTTCCACCCCCTGAAACTTTCCTTTTTTCCATTTCAGCACCAGGTGCCCGCCACTGCTAAAGGCGGTTTTAATAACAGGCTTGCCCGCTTCGGGGTTAAATATTGAGTCGGTGCTTTCAATACCCAAATCTTCGCCAATAGTTTTAGAATAATTGAGGCTGGCTTTAATGCGCTGGCACAACAGCGAAAACCTTTTTTCAATTTTGGCGGCCACCGGTGGCGATGGCATAATAAAAGGAGGCATGTTCGGAAAACCGGGCAATACCTCATCGCCCCTGCCATAGCGTGCCAAATCTTTATAGCCCGTAATGGCTTCGGCATAGGTTTGAATAGTTTCCTGTGCCGATACCACACTGCTGAAAAAAGCGCTGTCGGCAGCACTTTGAGCCATTTCTGTCGGAGTAACGTCTAAGGTGGCTGCATAAGTAGGTAGCTTGCTGTTGAAATTTTCTAACTGCAAAGCAAATTCTGTGTCGGAACGTTTAATGAATGACATAGTTTATGGATTTATGGTTAAAAAATGAAATTTCAATGTTTTGGGGCAGTTTTCGCCCCTGATACCTCTTTTTGTAATGCTCACGGAATAATTTGGAGCGCTCACGGACGGTGCGTGAGCACTCACGGATGAATTTGGAATACTCACGGACGGTGCGTGAGCACTCACGGATGAATTTGGAATACTCACGGAAGACGCGTGAACCCTCACGGATGAATTTGGAGCGCTCACGGAAGTCGCGTGAACACTCACGAATGAATTTGGAGTACTCACGGAAGTCG
>CAYSGX010000243.1:3719-4066 GCA_964430605.1 uncultured Chitinophagaceae bacterium | reverse complement strand
CGTTTAATGAATGACATAGTTTATGGATTTATGGTTAAAAAATGAAATTTCATCTCTTCTGTTAAACTAAACTTTATGCTGTTTTCAATTAAAAATTTATGTTGCCTGCGGAAAAGTATTGAACAATAACATCGGTGTGGCAAATACGCTGAAACAGTTTGTAAATTGTAGCATAAATATTTTGCTGAAATAGGTTTGTCTCAATTACTATATTTGTATTTACCAATTTGAAAGCTAAACCAATATGAAGTTTTTTATTATACGGGCGCTTCCGGTTTTAATAATGCTATTACTAAGCAGCGCTGCTTTTAAAGCCAATGCACAAGGCTACATGCTGGCTATCAATG